>JANMPF010000587.1:0-2684 GCA_031369725.1 Rhodobiaceae bacterium
CTGAAAAACCGGCAAGCACAATTGACACCACGTTCAAGGCAATGTCGCCGAATGCAAGCGGGGTTCCTGGCCGTGCTTTCAAAATCGCCCTCCTCATGCGCAAAGCGCCGTTGCAGCCATCTGAAGCCTGATTGCTTGCGCCGATCTTGTGCGGTTGAGAACAGCTGCCATGTCCTGTCGAAATGCGCGCCAGTTTCACGAAAGCAATATTGGGCAACCTTGTGCCGGAGATTCTTTCACTCTGCTCAGGACCAACACAACCTTGAATGATAGAAGGGTTGCAGCGCTAGCCCCGAAAAACACGAAAGGCGCGCCATGAATCGTTCGCAAGCAGCTGTCTATTTTGCTTCGGTTTTCCTGTTGTCAGGCCTCACGGGCTGCGAAGACGAGTGTTCGGGTTATTCCATGTACAAGTTCAACTGCAGCCAAATCGAAAAAGCCAACTACAATGTTTACTTCAATTTGCCCGACAGCAGCGAAATATCATTGGGCGAGACCGCTGGCTTGAGCAATTGTGCCGCAAAAGCTTCCGATTACGCCAATCAGCATTCCGTGCCAAAACAGTATTTTTGCTGCATGATCACTGAAACATCCACCTGTGCGGAAAAACACAAGTAGGTGGCAAGCCGGTACCGGCCGGCCGACAAGCAGGTAACAAGTTCATTATTTAATCAAATTAACGTCCTGTATAAACATTCTATTTTATCTTCCCCGTTATGGTTGGGTCCGTTCACCTGCGATCCCATGTTGACATGATGTCTTCCATTTTTTCCGGCTTCTTGTCGGCATGTAATTTCGTCAAATTGGCGGGGCCGGCAGCTCACCAATGGTCGTCAACTTTTGGTCGGTGTGTACGACAGTTCATGCGATCCGGCCACCGATAGGATTAATAGTTTGGTTTTCCCGCAACCCCAATTTGATCGGCGCAAAGATGGAACCCGCATGGTCGGCATATCAAGGCGGGGTGGCGCGCCGTCCGATCTCGACGCAAAGTTGCGCAATGCCTTGAATTGTCTTGGCGCAACGCTCGCGACCATGCATCACGGAATCATGATGATAAGTGCGCGCGGCGAAGTGCTTGTTTGCAATTCAATCGCACTCCAACTTCTCAATTTGCCGCCGGATCTTGTCGATCGCCGCTTCAATGTTGCTGAAATCATGCCGCAGTTGGCAAAGCTTGAACTGTCGCAAGGCGATGACAGGCTTGTTGTTGATTTCGAGATTCTCCCGCAAAAATTCATCCAGATCCACGCCAGACCGATGGCTTCAGGCGGTGTTGTCCTCACCATTCAAAATACCGGCCTGCAACGCAATGGCCAAAGTGCGCAGCAACTGGTGGAAGCAGAATATCGCAGCCTGTTTGAAAATGCCGTGTGCGGCATCTACCGCGATCAATTGGATGGTACACCTGTGCGCTGCAACCTGGCTTTGGCGGTGTTCAACGGTTATGAGTCCGAAACAGAACATATCGCCGCCGTGTCTTCCGGCAACACCAACTGGTATGTCGACCCTGACAGGCCGAATGAATTCCAGCGGCTGATGCGTGCCGAAGGCCGCGTCAAGGATCTGGTTTCGGAAGTCTATCGCCACCGTACCCGTGAGCGGGTCTGGATCACCGAAAACGCCTGGTATGTTCGCGATGCGGATGGCAATCCTACTTTCATCGAGGGCACCATTCAGGACGCCACCGAACGCATTACCACCATGGCCCTCATCGAGCGCCAGGCAAATTTGGATACCCTCACCGGTGTTGCCAGCCGCTTTCGATTCATGCGTTGCCTGGAAGAAGAGACAAAGCCTGGCAAGACCGGCTGCACGCTGTTTTCCATCGATTTTGACCGGTTCAAGGAAGTCAATGACCTGCTGGGGCATGCAGCTGGCGATTTGGTGTTGAAATTGCTGGCAAACCGGCTTCAGTCGATGGTGAACGAACCAAGCCTTTTGGCGCGTCTGGGCGGCGATGAGTTTGCAATTCTGCAACCAAGCATCAGCAGCCAAACCAACGTCGAAATTTTGGCCAAGAAAATCATTGCAACCCTTCGCGAGCCCCTGCGCATCAGTGGGCATGATCTCACCCTTGGCGCGAGTGTGGGAATTTCCATGTTTCCCAGTCAGGCCTCTGATGCCGAGGACCTTTTGGGCAATGCCGATTTCGCCTTGTTCCAGGCAAAGGCCGCGGGTCGAAATGGCTTTCGCATTTTTGACCTTGAATTGCGATCGGATATCCAGCACCGCAAAGAACTGGAACAGGAGTTGCGACTTGCCATCACTGGTGAGCAACTTGAACTTTATTACCAGCCAGTTGTTGATGGCCGCACTGGCATAGTTGAGGGTTACGAGGCGTTGATGCGCTGGAACCACCCAAAACGCGGATTTCTGCCACCATCCCAGTTTATTCCGATTGCCGAAGATGCAGGGCTCATGACGGACCTTGGCAATTGGGCCATCCGGCGCGCCTGCCAGCAGGCAACAGTTCTGCCATCCCATATTAAAGTGGCGGTAAATGTTTCGCCAAGCCAGTTTCGATCTCCCAGCATTCTGGTGAAGCTGCGCCGTGTTCTTGAAGAAACCAAACTTGATCCGAAACGTCTCATCCTCGAAATAACCGAGACAGCCATCCTTTCCGACGAGTCGCTTGCCGAGAAATTGCTCACGGAAATTCAGGCTCTCGGTGTGGGAATTGC
>JANMPF010000594.1:0-5747 GCA_031369725.1 Rhodobiaceae bacterium
TGGATTGATGATGATTGCAGAAGCCATGCGCGCACTAAAAGTCACAATCATTGTGTTGCTTGCAGTCTTCTCCTTGCCTGACTTGGCGTGGTCGGGGGACGCGGAGATCAAGGCATCGCTGGAAAAACTGGCGACCGCGAAAAGCTTTCCAGAGATCGACGCAATTGTGAAAGAGCTGGCTGGCCTGGGTGACCCCAAGGTGAACCCGGCACTTGCCGCATTGGCGGATGGCAATTTGCAGATACGCAAAGCCGATAATCTGGTTTTTATCACGCATGACGCTGGCGCAGGGTTTGGCTTGATAGACCCAGTGACCGGTAAAGAGGCGGGCGACGCTGCCAAGGCCGATCTGCAAAAGATCAAAGTCAACAATGAATTACGCCGCACAATCCGCGATTCACTTGGCAATCTCACGCTGCAATCTCCCGATGTTGCCACGCGCCTTGCGGCCGCTGAAACAATTTTCAAGAACTCGGATGCCTCGCAGCTGGAAGCCCTTGATGGGGCAATCGCCAGGGAAAGCGATGCTGGCGTCAAGGCTCAAATGGAGCTGGCACGGGCTTCTGCAGTTCTCAATTCAGGGCGCGGCGATGACGACAAGGTTCAGGCGATCAAGCTCATCAAGGAGCGCGGGGGTAGAGATGCGCTCTCCCTGCTATCAGCCGTTGAGGCCAAATCCACAGGTCTGGTCCGGGAGCGGGCGGCTGCCGCGATGGGCAGCATCACGAGCAATCTTGCCATTTGGGGGACTGGCCAGAATGTCTGGTATGGCATATCGCTTGGCTCAGTGCTGTTGCTGGCAGCCATTGGCCTTGCCATTACCTTTGGCGTGATGGGCGTTATCAACATGGCCCATGGCGAAATGGTGATGCTGGGCGCTTACACAACATTCGTGGTTCAGGACGTGATACGCGATCATTACGCCGCATTGTTCGACTGGTCCCTGCTTATTGCACTTCCGCTGGCGTTTCTGGTTTCCGCCGTGGTTGGCGTCATCATCGAGCGTGGCATCATCAGGCACCTCTATGGCCGCCCGCTTGAGACCCTGCTGGCCACGTGGGGCGTTTCACTCATATTGCAGCAGGGGGTTCGATCAATCTTTGGTCCCACCAACCAGGAAGTCGGCAATCCATCATGGATGTCTGGTTCATTCCAGCTGGGTGAACTGGAAATTACGTGGAACCGGCTGTGGATCATTGTGTTTTCGCTGGTGGTGTTTTTCGTGCTGCTGTTTGCCTTGAACAAAACGCCGCTGGGCCTGCAAATGCGCGCGGTAACGCAAAACCGCCGCATGGCATCTGCCATGGGCATTCGCACGTCTTTTGTTGATTCAATGACCTTTGCCCTCGGCTCAGGCATTGCCGGCATTGCCGGGGTTGCCCTGTCGCAAATCGACAATGTGTCACCCAATCTGGGACAAAGCTACATTATCGACAGCTTCATGGTTGTGGTGTTTGGCGGGGTTGGCAATTTGTGGGGCACGCTGGTCGGTGCGTTGTCGCTTGGCATCCTGAACAAATTTCTCGAACCCTTTGCAGGAGCGGTACTGGGCAAAATTCTGGTTCTTGTTTTCATCATCCTTTTCATCCAGAAACGGCCACGCGGATTGTTTGCACTCAAGGGCCGTGCGGTGGAAGCATGATCATCACGCGGTTTTTTATCGGCGGTTTTGACCGCCGCGTTACGCTTTTGATGGCACTCCTTGCAGCACTTGCGTTGGTTGTTCCCATCCTTCACCTCATTGTACCGGAAAACAACTTCCTGCATGTGCCAACCTACATGGTGGCCCTCATCGGCAAATATCTCACCTATGCCCTGCTTGCACTTTCACTGGATCTGGTTTGGGGCTTCTGCGGCATTCTTTCGCTTGGCCATGGCGCTTTCTTTGCGCTTGGGGGCTATGCCATGGGCATGTATCTCATGCGGCAAATCGGGTCGCGCGGCAGCTATGGCAATCCGGAGTTGCCGGATTTCATGGTGTTCCTCAACTGGCAGGAGCTGCCGTGGTTCTGGTACGGCTTCAACAATTTTGCCTTCGCAATGCTGATGGTGATGCTGGTGCCCGGGCTGCTTGCCTTTGTATTCGGCTGGTTTGCCTTTCGCTCACGCGTCACCGGGGTTTATCTCTCAATCATCACGCAGGCCATGACCTATGCACTGATGCTTGCCTTCTTTCGCAACAACATGGGTTTTGGCGGTAATAATGGTCTCACGGATTTCAAGGATATTCTGGGCTTCAACGTGCAGGCCGAAGGAACGCGGGCGGCGTTGTTCATCGCCAGTGCCGTAGCGCTCATCATTGGCATTTTCATAACCTCGGCTTTGGTCAATTGCAAATACGGCAAGCTGATGATTGGTGTGCGCGATGCCGAAAGCCGCCTGCGGTTTTTGGGGTACCGGCCTGAATCAATCAAGCTCGTTGCCTTCACCGTGTCTGCTGTCATGGCGGGCATTGCCGGCGCACTCTACGTGCCGCAGGTCGGCATTATCAATCCGGGTGAATTTGCACCGGGCAATTCGATCGAGGTTGTCATCTGGACCGCGGTGGGGGGCCGCGGAACCATTGTGGGTCCGGTCATAGGCGCCCTTCTGGTGAATGCCGGGAAAAGCTGGTTCACTGGCGTGTTGCCGGAGTTTTGGCTGTTTGCCCTGGGCGGGCTGTTTGTGCTTGTCACACTTTTCCTGCCGCGCGGCGTCGTGGGGTTATGGGACTCCTACAGGGCGAAGTGGAATGCCAAGCCCAAGGGTGAGGCAGCGCAATCGGTGGAGTTGTCATCATGACGGTCGCTTCGGTGTTGCTTTATCTTGATGGTGTATCGGTTTCGTTTGACGGTTTTCGCGCCATCAACAATCTTTCCCTCGCCCTTGAGGCGGGCGAAATGCGTGCCATCATTGGCCCCAATGGTGCGGGCAAAACCACCATGATGGATATCATCACGGGCAAAACCAAGCCCGATAGCGGGCAGGTTTTTTTTGACCACGGCAGTGTCGACCTTACCAAGCATGATGAGGCCGACATTGCCACGATGGGCATTGGGCGCAAATTCCAAAAACCCACGGTATTTGAAAGTCACTCAATCGAAGATAACATCATGCTGGCGATGAAGGGCAACCGTTCGGCGTTTGCCTCCATGTTTCACAAGTCATCGGGCGGTGAGGCCAAAAAAATAACCGATATTCTGGATACCGTGCGGCTCGCGGCAAAGCGGGCTACACTCGCTGCCAGTCTTTCCCATGGCCAGAAGCAATGGCTCGAGATTGGCATGTTGCTGGCGCAAGACCCGAAACTTCTGCTGGTGGATGAGCCGGTTGCCGGGATGACGGATTCTGAAACGGAAGAAACCGCCAAGCTTCTCAAGCATATCGCCATGGACCATTCCGTCATTGTGGTTGAGCATGACATGCATTTCGTGCGGGAGCTTGGGGTAAAGGTCACCTGCTTGCATGAAGGTTCGGTTCTGGCGGAGGGGCGGTTGGACCATGTGAGCGCCGACCCCCGCGTTATTGAAGTCTATTTGGGACGATGATCAATGCTCAGGGTTGAAAATGCCACTCTTCACTACGGCGCGGCGCAGGCGCTGCGCGGGGTTAGCCTGCAAGCGGAGAAATCGCGGATCACCTGCGTTCTTGGCCGCAATGGGGTTGGCAAGACCAGCCTGCTGCGGGCCATCATTGGCCACCAATCCCTCACTTCGGGTGCTATCGTTTTTGAGGGAAATGTATTGGGAAAGAGAGCAGCGTATGAGCGTTCGCGGGCGGGCGTTGCCTATGTGCCGCAGGGCCGCGAAATATTCCCACTGCTGACGGTGCGGGAAAACCTTGAGACCGGCTTTGCGCCCCTCAAGCGCAATGAGCGGCACATTCCTGAACATGTGTTTCAACTTTTCCCGGTGTTGCAAGACATGCAGCACCGGCGCGGCGGTGATCTCTCCGGCGGGCAGCAACAGCAGCTTGCCATTGGCCGGGCACTGGTGACAAAGCCGAAATTGCTGGTGCTGGATGAACCCACCGAGGGCATTCAGCCTTCGATCATCAAAGACATTGGCCGGGCCATCCGATATCTCCGCGATACGGCTGGCATTACAATTTTGCTGGTCGAGCAATATCTGGATTTCTGCCGGGAGCTGGCTGACCATGTGTTCATCATGGAGCGGGGCGAAATCGTGCATGACGGCCCGGCGGGCGATCTGGACCGCGCCGATGTTCGCAAGTACCTTACGGTCTGACGTCCCCGCCCCAGGCAAAAGCCTGAGGCGGGAAATTGGTGTTTAAGCTGCCGGCAACTGGAAGAACCAGTTGGCCCACAGAACAACGGCAGCACCCAGTGCGAGCGTGAGATAGGGCAACATGCCGGCTTTCCTTTCGCCCATGTCGCCATCCCGCAGCCCCAGCGCTTCCAATGCGCCGGCGGGGAACCTGCCGCCATCCTGCACGTAGTGGCGATAATAGAACACGGGGATGATGAAGGCCGCAAAGATAAGGCCGGCCCACAGGGCGTTCGAATAGCCCCATACCTTTGCGCCAGCACCAAGGAAAAGGGCGTTCACAAAAGCCAGCAGCGTATTGAAGCCAATCAGGGCTGTGGGAGCTTTCCATGGCCGTACAATGTGGCCTGAGTCAACCCGGTGAATCCAGCCCGCATTGAGGTTCAGGAAGTTGAAGATGATGTAGCCCACATTGGAAATTGCCAGCACGTAGAAATAGCCTGAAACATCCGACGCGAGAGCCAATAGGAACAGATTGAAGGTAAAATCCGTCCACATGGCTTTTGTCGGCGCACCATTTTCATTCACGCCACCGAGATAGCGTGGGAGCCAGCCATCTTTCGAACCCTGATAGAGGGTGCGCGAGGAGCCGGCCATTGCCGTCATGATGGCAAGGAAGAGTGCGAGGATCATGAGGATCACAAATATTTGCGTGATCACGTGATTGCCACCCACCATATTGCCCAAGGCCTCGGCGATGCCGGTGCCATCAACAATGCCGGTTGCCAACATGCCTGACTGGCCCAGCACGCCCTGGAAGGCGTAAGGCACCATGAAGAAGAACACGCAGCACAGCAAGCCGGAATAGAAGATAGCCTTGAACGTATCGGTTTTTGGGTTCTTCAATTCGCTGGTGTAACATACGGCGGTTTCAAAACCGTAGGTTGACCATGCAGCGATGTAAAGTGCACCCAGGATCAGTGTCCAGCCGCCAAGGCTCCATGTGCCATCAACACCGGAATAGGCCGCTGTCGGCGGCACAAGTCCTGTCACATTTGCCGTATTGATGGCACCCGTCAGAATTGGCACAAGGCCAACCAGCAGGAGTGGCACCAGAACGACAATGGCCAGCAGCTTCTGGGCGCTTGCGGTTGATGCAATGCCGCGATGCTGAATGGCGAGCATGATCAGCATGAGGCCTGCACCGATCAAAAATGTTGCATTGAAGTGCAAGGCGCCTAGACCCGGAATGGCAACGTTGAAAAGTTCCCAAGTGCGAATTGCCGGGGTTCCTGCCGCAGTCACGGCTGTAATGGCGTCAGCTGCCACCTTTCCTGCATTGGCAGGGTCAGCGAGCCAGGCCAATACTTCAGGCGAGGTATCAATGAACAGCGGAATTGGAAACAGCGCATTGAGGATATAGCCTGCCGCAATGGCGCAACCCAATGACAGCACCGGGCTCCAGGCGAACCAGTTGCACCACACAGACAGGGGTGCAATGAATTTTGAGTAGCGCAGCCAGGCTGTTGCTCCGTAGACGGA
>JANMPF010000595.1:0-2729 GCA_031369725.1 Rhodobiaceae bacterium
GCATCAAAATGGTACCAGCCCTTGTTGCCACTCGGCAAAAATTGGCGGGAGGAATATACGTTCCCGACGAAGAAGGCGGCGATTGTTACGAATTTGGAAAGGTACTGTCCCAGAGAATTCGCGAGGCTGGTGGGATATTTCAATTTTCTTCAGCCATCGAAGGAATCGAAATGGAAGGTGACCGTGTCCGCAAGATCATCACGTCGGCCGGTGCCATCACAGCGGATCGGTATGTTTTGGCCGCAGGCGCTGATGCTCCACTTATCATGCGTTCGCATGGGGTGCGGCTGCCCATAATACCCGTCAAAGGATATAGCTTGACGGTTTCTCGTGATCCCTGGCCTGACGCTCCCGCTTTGCAAATTGTGGACGAAAAGAATTTGTTTGGACTCAATCCCCTTGGAACCAACCGCTTGCGCTTGGCGGGGCTGGCAGAAATCGCAGGCTACAATAGGACACCTCAGCGTCGCCGCACCGATGCTTTCATAGCTGGCTTTCTCGATCGCTTTCCACAACTTAAAGCATGCCTCGATCATTCGAACCCGGAACCATTCTGCTGCCTTCGGCCAGTCACACCAAATGGTCTTCCGATTCTCGGGCAATCGCGATTCAAGAACCTTTTCTATAATATTGGTCATGGACATCTCGGCTGGACGCTGGCGCACGGCACAGCACGTATCGTAGCGGATCTTATTTCCGGCAAGTCGCCGGAAATAGATGTAAGGCAGTGTTATCCGCGTCGACCTTATTAGGTTGAGAATTGGCCAACATGAACTCTGCAGAAGTTCATAAACGTTTGGAGTTGAAGATGATGATTATGTGCGTGATAGGTTCCGGCCGCATGGAATCACTTTACGGGGCGCTTCTCGCGAAAAATGGTTTGCAGGTTACGCTATATGATCCTTGGATGATCCTTGGCGCCAACACATCGAAGCCATTCGCCACAATGGGCTCCACCTTGATGGCATCTCGGGAGATCTTACGATCAGGATTGCGGCAACAACCAAGATAGATGAGATTCCGCCTTGCGATATCGCGCTGGTTCTTTCTGATACAAATGGTACGGCTCATGCAAATCCCCTGCTGGTGACGTGCCACCGGCAATCCCATCAGATTATCTGAAAGCCGCCCACTGTCGCAACACACAATCCCATTTCGCGGAACGTTTTGATTGCGCCACGTTGTTCGACGGGAGAGATACCGGGGCCGTTAGTTTTGATGCAGTCATTGGCAAAATGATCTTCTCACGTCTTTGACGATCATCAGGTAAGGCAGCATTGGTCAAGTCGCATTTGTGTCCTCATGTTCTGACCACAAAAATGCCTTGCTGGCATGTTCTCCGGCTATTCTCGCTATCCCTGCTTAAAGGATCCTAGCAAGACGAAAGCCCAAGACGCTGAACCAGCTGGCCGGGGAGTCCCATTTGCGGCTCGCCGAGCGGAGATACTTCGGGTAGTCAACCCACCCACCTCCTCGACTAACCCGTTTACAATTAATCCTGTCTTCGGCCGTAGAACCATCCGTTGTAGCGCCTTTGTAACTGTCTACATAGCAATCCTCAACCCATTCCCAGAGGTTGCCATGCATGTCCTGCGGGCCAAAGGCATTTGCTGCGTAGCTTCCAACTTTCACCGTGCCGCTTGTATTGAAATTTGCTTGTTTCTCTGTGAGTACATTGCCAGTGGCAAACGCTGTCGTCGTGCCTGCACGGGCCGCAAATTCCCACTCGGCTTCACTGAGCAGGTGATAGTCCTGATGAGTTTCCGCCGACAACCAATGTGCGTAGGCTTGTGCGTCAGTCCAAGAGATGCAAGCCACGGGATGATCATCTGTCTGCAGGTAACCGGGATCGCGAAAGGAATTGCCTTTGACGTTCTTCAAATCCTCACCATGCCAGACCCAGCACGAGTTTCCGGGTCTGTGCCCAGTCGCCGCGACGAATGTCAAAAATTGGCCTCGGGTGATCTCGAAACGGCCCACGGCAAAAGGCTTGGCGATGGTCACCCTGTGGGCTGGTTCCTCGTCGCTATGGTGTCCGTCTTCGTCCAATGGCGAACCCATGATGAAACTTCCAGCCGGCACCACCACCATTTCCGGGCAGCTCTTGCAGTCGGTGAAGGATGTACCCGCTCTAGGCAGTTCAGCCGGAAAGGCCGGACCGCCTAGAGCAAAGAAGCCAACCAAGGCCGCTCCACCTGCGATTGTCCACAAAGCAAGCGCAGAAGAAAACTGGGGTACCATGTAACCCTCCTTCAGTTCTATTAGTTGCCTTTACGCAATTGCTAAAATAATAAACGTGTGCCAGATCTTCAGGCTGGTCAAGCTACGGAGCTGATTGATACTTTGTATAAGACACAATGAGAGATTATTGCGTGGATGACTACTCGTCGAGAGGGATAGGACTTGGTGCACTAGTGATTGTTGCCGAGACTGGGGTCAGACGTACAAGACCGCTATTGGCCTAAGGCTGAAGTTCGTTGAAGGGCAGAGCATGTCCGCTCTGCCCAGGCAAATTCGATGGAATGGCTGGCAAAGCTGACCCGGCTCGGCAAATACCTGCGCAAAAGTTTGCGGGGCCTGATTAGCTTCCGGCACCTTCATTAGCTCAATCCATTATTTCTGCGGTCAAGCATCAGTCTCGTCGTCAAGTTGCAATGCAATTTATTATGTCCTGGCTTTCGCCGGGACGCCGGAGTTTGGTGCGGCACTCCTACAGTGGCATGTGCGGG
>JANMPF010000011.1:0-6417 GCA_031369725.1 Rhodobiaceae bacterium
TCAGATCTTCGCGTGGACTGGCCCGTCTGATCGGTTGAAACACGGGCTATTCATTGGATGGAGGCATTGTCGCGCGAAACACGTTGCGTAATTTGACCATGGCCTTCCTGGTGGTTTTTTCATCGGCCGCCGCAAAGCCCATGACAAGACCACGCTCAATGTTACCATGACGAAATTGGATGGAAAGGGGTGAAACATTTACCCCTTGTTCCAAAGCGGCACGTGCCACCATTTTGTCATCATGGTTCTGGTGAAACAACCCAACCAACTGGATACCGGCTTCGGTGCGGCGAAGACGCAGCCATGGGCTGAGATTTTCCTCGCACGCCTCAATGAAGAATTGCCGTCGTGCGATGTAGAGTCTGCGCATGCGTCGCAGGTGCCTGGTGAAGTGTCCTTCGTTCATGAAATCAGCCAGGGCGGCTTGCGTGAGCAGTGGAGCAAACTGACCGGTTACACTGAGTGCAACTGAAATACCCTCACGCAGGATTTCGGGCACGACGAGGAACCCAAGGCGCATGGCGGGGAAGAGTATTTTGGCGAATGTGCCGACATAAACGACCCGGTTGGTAGCACTGATGCCTTGCAACGCAGGAATGGGATGGCCCTGAAAGCGGTATTCGCTATCATAGTCATCTTCAATGATCCAGGCATTCCATTTTTCTGCCAGATGAATGAGGTTGAGGCGTTGTTCCATTGGCATGGTCACGCCAAGCGGATGGTGGCATGACGGCGTTACAAATATCAGCCGAGGTGGCGTGGACGGCGGTTCAAGGTCCCAGCCTGTGTCACTCACCTTCAAAGGGCTGAGCTTGGCACCAGCTGAAAGAAATGCGGCGCCAGCACCGTAATAACCTGGTTCCTCCATCCAAACAGTATCACCGGGATCAATCAAAAGGCGGGACAAAAGATCAAAAGCCGATTGCGCCCCGTTGGTAATGACAATTTGCCCGGCCTTGCAATTTACGCCCCGTGAAATGGTAAGGTAACGCGCGATGGCTTCACAAAGCGGCGGGTAGCCCTTCACATGATAGGTGCCGAAAAGATCATGCCGGGCCAGTTTTGCCCTTCTACTGAGAAGTTTCGACCATGTGTTGAAGGGAAAGTTGTCAGCGTCGGGCAGGCCTGGATGGAATGCGAGCTGCCCAGGTTTGCCATGGTGATAGGGCTGTGACAGCATGACTTTGCCGCGCCATGAAATGGAATTGTCAGAGTCAATCGGCACTTTTTCAGCAAAAGCCACCGGATTTGGCAGCGCCATGACAAGAGGTGGGGTACGCGGACGCAGCGACAGGTAGCCTTCCAAGGCCAGTTGGTCACAGGCCGCAATCACCGTATTGCGGCCCACGGAAAGATCCTTGGCCATGACACGGGTTGACGGAAGTGCACTGCCACTTGGCAGTATCTTGCGCTCAATGAGGCGGCGCAATTGAGCGTAGAGCTGACGGTGCAAATTCGCCGCATTGGAGCGATCCAGAATAATTCCATCAACAGGAAAAGTGGTCGTCATCGTGGTTCCTACATATCAGCATAGACTGGTTCTAACAATAGAACCAATGCAGTTATAGGCTGAACCTCAAAACAAGAGAAGTTCAAACCGGGATGGATGGAATGCAGCGACTTAAAGTTGGCATTATCGGTGCGGGCGGTGTTGCCCAGATCGAGCATGTGCCGAACCTGCTGCGGCTAAAGCACCAGTTTGAAATTATGGGTGTGTATGACCCTTCGGCAACAGTGCGGGCGTTTATCGCCAAGGAGCACGGATTAACGACATTCGAAAGCCTTGATGCAATCATGGCATTGGCGCTTGATGCTGTTGTGATTGCCTCGCCCGATCCTTTGCATCATGAGCAAATTCTGGCGGCCTTTGCGCGTGGGTTTCATGTCTTTTGCGAAAAGCCGTTGTGTTATTCCACCTCGGATATTGATGAAGTTGCCGCCGCGCGCGATAAGGCAGGCAAAGTGCTTCAAGTCGGCTACATGAAGCGTTTTGATCCCAGCTACGAAGCAGCACTTGCACGAATGCCTGGTACTGCCCAGACCTTGCGCTATATATCAATCGAGGTGAATGATCCTGATGCATGGCCCTTCATCCGGCATCATGCCTGGTGTCGCGGGGAAGACGTTCCTGCCAGTTTGATCGCGGCCACCAAGGAAAAACAGCGCCAACAAATCACGCGCGCTGTCAAGGTTCCGCTTGATGCCATGAGCTACCGCGGATTTGCGGGAGCCTATTGCTCATCACTTGTGCACGATGTGAATGTGGTTCACGGGCTTCTCGACGGGCTCGGCATACCGGCTGGCGAAATAGTCGGTGCCCAGCTTTTTGCCGGCGGTGACGGCGGGCAAGGAGCGGTGCGTCTGCTGGGTGGCCAGGCGATGTGGAACATGGTGCATCTCACCGTGCCAGGCCTTGCGGAATACCGCGAACGCATTACGCTGTTCTTTGACGATGCCTCGCTGGAACTTGAATTTCCGTCACCTTATCTCAATCACCAATCAACACGCCTCACGATCAAGACCAGCGATGGTCATGTGCTTCACAATGTGGATATCCGAACCGGATATGAAGAGGCCTTTGTCGAAGAGTTGAAGGGTTTCTGGTCAGCAATCGTTGAAGGCACACCGGTGCGCAACACAGCCGAACACGCACGCCGCGACATGGCGCTGCTTCTTGGCCTTGCCCAATGGCATGCCTCCAACACACAGCAGGCGGTAACATATGGAGAAACCCCATGAAGGTTCGCATTGGCATTAACCCCATTACGTGGACCAATGACGATGTGCCGGAGCTTGGCGGCGACACGCCGCTGGAGGTTTGCCTGAGTGAAACCAAACAGGCAGGCTACGCTGGAACTGAACTTGGCGGCAAATTTCCGCGCAAATCCGCGGAACTGAAACCCATCATGCAGCGCCATGGGCTTGCAGTGATTTCCGGCTGGTATGACGGCCGGTGCGATGAAAAAAGCGTCGATGCGGAAATGGAAACCATCACGCCACACCTTCAATTGTTGAAAGACATGGGCTCAAAATATGTCGTCTATGCCGATACGTCACGGGGACGGCATGGCGCAATCTGGGGTCCAATTTCGCAGCGCCCTGCCCTGCAGCCCGATGAATGGCCGGGCTATGGCCGCAAGCTCACCCAGCTTGCCGAGCGCATGGCAGATTTTGGGGTGCGCATGGCCTTCCATCATCATATGGGAACCATTGTGGAATCGGACGCAGATGTCGGGCTGATGATGAAGCACACAGGTGCTGCCGTAGGCCTGCTTTACGATACGGGCCATTCCTCATTTTCGGGCGGCGATCCGCTCAAGCTCATCAAAACCCATGTGAAACGTGTGGTGCATGTTCACTGCAAGGATCCCCGCAAGGCTGTCCTGGAAAGGGCACGGGCTGAAGACATGAGTTTCATGGATGCCGTCATGGCAGGTATTTTCACTGTTCCCGGAGACGGCTCCATTGATTATGTGCCAATTTTGCGCGTTCTGGCGGAGGCCGACTATTCGGGTTGGCTTGTCGTTGAAGCTGAGCAAGATCCAAAGAAGGCCCACCCCCTTACCTATGCTACGATGGGTTATAAAAACCTGTCTCACATGGCGAAAGCGGCGGGCTTTACAATTGAAATTTGAATGGGGCAAAGTTGCCCATGTTCGAGAGGAACCAGTGCGAAGACGTAACCCACAATCTGAAAATGCAACTGGTCTGCCAGCCGCGATATCAGCTGGCAGAGAAACTTAACAGGAGGAAACATGTTCTCGCTTGCGAAAATTATGAAACCCGTGCTCGGTCTCTTGGCCGGGCTTACAATGCTAACTGCGGCTGCCGGAATTGCTGCCGCTGATGAAACGCGTGTTGTATTTGTGACGCATGGCCAAAGTGGCGATCCCTATTGGTCAGTTGTCAAGAATGGCATGGATGATGCGGCCAAGACACTTGGTGTGAAAGCCGAGTATCTGGCGCCTGAAACTTTCGACATGGCCAAAATGGCCCAGATGATTGACGCCGCCGCCGCCTCAAAGCCCGATGGCCTCGTTGTTTCCATTGCCGATCCTGCAGCCGTTAGCGAACCAATTAAAAATGCGGTTGCGGCTGGTATTCCGGTCATCGTTATTGACTCTGGCGGCTCAAAACTCACCCATGAGCTCGGTGGTTGGCTGTTTCTGGGACAAAGCGAATATGACGCGGGCGTCATGGCTGGCGAACGCGTCAAGAAGCTCGGCCTGACCAAAGCAGTCTGCGCAAACCATGAGGTAGGCAATATCAGTCTTGATGACCGTTGTGCTGGTTTTGCCAAGGGTCTAGGTGTCGACGTGCCGGTTCTCAATGGCGTGATGGACCCGACGGAAATGAAAAACCGTCTTATCGCCTACCTCAAGACGAACGCGGACACGCAGTTCATTCTGACGGTTGGCATTGGCGGAGCAGAACCCGGCCTTATGGCTCTCGATGAGTTGGGGCTCACTGGCAAAGTGAAAATTGGTACCTTTGACCTTTCGCCAACCATATTGCAGGCAACCGCCGATGGCAAAATGGAGTGGGGTATTGATGCCCAACAATACGCAATGGGATACATTCCCGTTGTCATGTTTGACTTGTGGAAAAAATACAAGATCGCGCCGATCGCAGACTATCCTACCGGCCCTGGATTTGTAACCAAGGAAACTGCTGCTTCGGTTATCGATCTGGCTAAAAAAGGCAAACGCTAAACCCAATGTGGCGGCGGACAACGATCCTGCCGCCACATCACTGTTTCTGGGGAGGACGACATGGGCGTTGAGCTGAGGGACGAACGCGTTCGAAAGGTATCGCTGTTCAGCAAACTGCTGAGCAGGCCGGAACTTGGGGCAATAGCGGGAACCGTGCTGGTATTTGTATTTTTTGGCATTACGGCGGGAAGCAGCGGCCTATTCAGCGCCAAGGGAATTGTCAATTTTCTCGAAGTTTCGGCCCAACTTGGCATTCTTGCCACGGCCGTTTCACTTCTGATGATTTCCGGCGAGTTCGATCTTTCCGTTGGCTCGATGATTGGCTTTGCCGGCATCATTATCGCCATTCCACCCATCATGTGGGGATGGCCGGTTTGGGCCTCGGTGTTGCTGGCCTTCGCAAGCTGTGCCGCTGTTGGATATTTCAACGGCCTCATGGTGGTCACGACCGGGCTACCTTCTTTCATTGTTACGCTCGGCAGCCTGTTCATGTTGCGCGGCCTCACCCTTGGCGTGACGCGTGGCATTACGGGGCGAACCCAGGCTTCGGGCCTGCATGAATATTCCGACAATGATTGGATCACGCCACTGTTTGCAGGCCAGATTTTCAAAACACCCATCCAGTGGCTGTCGGACATCGGCCTGATTGAAAAGCGGGCAGATGGCTTGCCCGCCATCAGCGGAATTCCGGTTTCAATCGTCTGGTGGGTTGGACTTACGCTTTTTTGCACATGGATTTTGACGCGCACACGTTTTGGCAACTGGATATTTGCTGCCGGCGGCGAGCCCAATGCGGCGCGCAACATGGGGGTTCCGGTTGCCCGCACCAAAATCACGCTGTTTGTTTTCACGGCCGTTGCGGCTGCGCTGTTTGCAGCCATCCAGGTTCTGGTTACGGGGTCGGCTGATACATTGCGCGGCAACCAGAAGGAGTTTGAGGCCATCATTGCCGTTGTCATTGGCGGCAACCTGCTCACCGGCGGTTATGGTTCAGCGATTGGCGCCCTGTTCGGCGCCCTGATTTTCGGTGTCGTGCAAATGGGAATTTTTTATACCGGCATTGATACAGACTGGTTCAAACTTTTCATGGGAGCCACGATGGTGATTGCGGTGCTTTTCAACAGTTATGTGCGCGCCCGCGCCATGCGGAGCCGCTGATGGAACAGCCTCTCGTTGAACTCAAATCAGTCAGCAAGTATTTTGGCTCGGTCATCGCCCTCAAGGATGTCTCCTTTGATGTGCGTCCCGGCGAGGTACACTGTCTTCTTGGCGACAACGGTGCTGGCAAATCCACCCTGATCAAAGTTCTTGCCGGTGCCCATATCCCCGATGAGGGTGAAATTCTGGTGGCGGGGTCTCCCACTCGTTTCAGTTCCCCCAAGGATACGCTTGATAAGGGCATTGCCACAGTTTACCAGGATTTGGCGCTGGTTCCTCTCATGAGCGTGGCGCGCAATTTTTTCCTTGGCCGCGAACCATTGAGGAAAGCCGGGCTACTCAGGCAATTTGATGTGGAGTTCGCCAATCAAACCGCCTTCAAGCAACTTTCCGACATGGGCATTCAATTGCGCGACCCGGAACAGCCGGTGGGAACGCTTTCAGGCGGTGAAAGACAGTGCCTGGCCATTGCGCGCGCCATTTATTTTGGTGCCAAGGTGTTGATCCTTGATGAGCCAACCTCAGCGCTTGGCGTGCATCAGGCATC
>JANMPF010000045.1:0-8453 GCA_031369725.1 Rhodobiaceae bacterium
ACTGCCAATTCCTCGGTTTCAGCAAAAATTTCCTGTTGGTCAAGGAACTCGTCAAAAGTTTCGTCATGAGAGATGCTGCCTTTTCTGATTTTTTCAATCATGTAATCTCCTTCTGGCGCTTGCGCGCCAATTCAATATCGCTTGCTGGAGCCTTCTGTGATTTTTTAACAAAGCCATGCAGGCCTGCATGATGGCATCCCAATCGGCCAGCCAAACTCGACTTTCTGGATGTCCTTGCCCACGATCAAGCGATCATCCTTGCCAAATTCTAGTATCCACTCACGAACGGGCTTTCGCCCCGACGAAACAGCGTAGAAGTGGGCCCGCAATTTTTTGGTCTTGTCGAACATGCAACGCAATTGTGTCAAAAATGACACGGAATGTCAAAGCCGTTTTTGTAACAACAAAAAACATTGACGGCATTGATTTGTTGTAATAACAATAAATATGAGGATTGAATTTGACCAAGCCAAGCGTCTTGCCACTTTCACCCATCGTGGAATTGACATGGCGCGCGCTGGAGAAGTGTTCGCCGGGCCGACGTTTACTTTCGCCGATGATCGCCAGAATTATGGCGAACCCCGCACGATTACGGCAGGTATTCTCGACGGGCGCATGGTTATTTTGGTTTGGACGCTGCGTGGACTGGCACGCCGCATTATAAGCATGAGGAAGGCAAATGACCGTGAACAAAAAATCTACCAAGGTCGCCTGGGTTGATCCCGATGATGCACCTGACCTTTCTTCACCTGCGTGGCAGGCCAGGGCGGTTTTTGTCCCGGCACCCCGCGGGCGCCCCAAGTCGGTGGACACCAAGCTTTCAACAACCATCCGAATTGATCGCGATATATTGCTCGCGTTCAAAAAGGCTGGACCGGGTTGGCAGACACGCATTAATGCAGCATTGCGTGATTGGACATCGGCGCGAACCCCTCAAGCCAAACGCAAGCACGCCAAGTAAAGAGCTGAAGAATTAAATAATATAGTAGGCATTGATTCCAGAATTTATTTCTGCTAGTGCTCCGGCGAGGAGACGCTGCAATGAAAAACAAGACATGTTCAAAACCTTCTGAGCCGGCATTCAACGAAAGCGAAAGCCCGCTGTATCGTTTGTATTGCCGGAAAGACCAGAAAGGCAATTCCACCATCACCGAGTTTCAATTCGCGGCAGGCGAGCGCCTGCGCATTGACTATGAATGCGCCAATTTTGAACGGCGCATCACGTCTTCATGGGAGGGGGCGCGAACCGGCACTGCCAATTACGGCTCAATCAGCGACAACCGCATTGCAACCCTTACCGACACGGCAATTGACGCGCGCCGAAGGGTGCATTGTGCCTTTGATGCCGTGGGGCCGGAACTTTCCGGCGTACTCTATTATATCTGTTGTTTGGCAGGCGGCCTTGAGCAAGCCGAGCGCATCCTGCAATTGCCCCAACGCAGCGGCAAGGCCGTGCTGGCCATTGCGCTAACAAGGCTTGCCCGCCATTACCGCCTGCTCAAGACGCCTGTCAAAAGTGAGCACAGTAAGGATTTCGGCCATTGGGCCCTGGCAGATTACCGCCCGCAAATCATGCCAGCAGTGCCTGACGCGCGTCAGACTTGATGCGCGCAACCATCGACGCAAGCCCATTGGAGCGCTGCGGCGTGAGATGGTCCTTCAGTCCAAGTCGCGCGAAAATCCCCGCTGCATCCTGGGCTAAAATATCCTCAGGCGATTTTCCCGAAAAGATCATGAAGGCAATGGCGATAAGGCCTTTCACGATGAGGGCGTCGCTGTCGCCGGTGAAGGTGATCACGGCTTTGCCGCCTGCCGTCGACAATGTGGGGTGTATCCACACCTGGCTGGCACAACCGCTCACCTTATAGGCCGCGTTGCGCCATTTCTCGTCGAAAGGCGCCAGTGCGCGGCCAAGTTCAATGACATAGCGATAGCGTTCTTCCCAATCATCGAGGACATCAAAGTCGGCTTGCAGACTTTCGAGTAGGGCTTCGCTCACAAAAAAAATCTCCGGATAATATCATATCACCAGAGATAGGCTGTAGGTAGGCCGTTCTCAACTGTTCTTGGCGTTTTTGGGTCCAAGCCAAACCGGAATCAGGTCTTCAATTTGCAGTGTCGATTGTGAAACAAAGCCAGGTTGCTGTGCCAAGACAGTTTTCGTCGAACTGGTCGTGATGGGATCGCTGCTGATGGCAAGGTAAGGGTGCCCAGGCGAGGCTTCATTGGCCCATTCATAAATTATCCGCACCCCGTACTTGGCTTTACGTTCCAGCTTATAGGCCACATATCCCGCAGTTTTGCAAACGCCGGGCTGCCGGTCACAAAAAGCGGCAAGATCCGAGAATGTACCCATGGCAACTTGAATGTATCCCGCACCTGCCTCATTGCCGGCAGCACTGTTTGCCGTTTGAGCCGCATCCTCAGGCGGCGACGGAATAAACGCCGCAAGCCCGGACAGGACGATGATCGTTCGAAGAATACCCATATCCACACCTATTCTTGAGGCTGTATTCTGCCCCAGAAATATTGCCCCCCGGTGAAGCTAAAACATGGGTTTTTATTAGATTTTAGCGCAAATTTGCGCCAAATTTTGGCATTCCGTTTTACCCGCCGTTAAGCATATGCTACACGATCATGGGGGCTGTGATGGCTAACTGAAAGGCGCTGTTAACCAGCATAGGGCAAATTGCAATGGAAGTCGGAAAATCCGGGCATTTTCCGCCGTTTCGTGCATGTGTGTTTGGGTTTGAATTGATGAAACATTTACGGGTGGCAGACGCTCCAAGGTTACGGCCACTTTCGGCTTTTGCCCTCGTTTCGATCGTAATCCTCAGCTGCACGATACTTTACAATATTTTTCTGGGCCAGTCCGGTCGCCCGCACTTTGTGGCATCCAGCGATTCCCCAGGCGGCGCATCAACCCGCGTTGATGTCGTTTTACCGCCAGCCAGGCAGGACACCATTGTCCTGAAGTATGATGCCCGAGTTGAAGAAGTCCAGCGCGGCCTGCTCAAAACCGGCGACTATCAGGGCATGGTTGATGGGGTTCAGGGCAGGCGCACCCGCATGGCAATCGAATCCTACCAGCGCAACGCAGGCCTTGCCGTTGATGGTGAAGTTTCAAGTGAACTGATCGACCACATCCATTATACCCAACAGGTAGCAGCCGCCGCCGAGTTTACCGGAAGTGTGGCACCGGTCCAAACGGATCCGGGTGCCGTTGCCCAAATGCGACAGGTGCAAACCGGGTTGGCTGAGCTCGGCTATGCGCCCGGTGAAATTACCGGTGAATTGTCGGATGCAACGAAGATTGCCATCCTCCAATTTGAGAAGGACCGGGGCCTTGCCCAGGATGGCGAAATGTCTGAAGGGCTTTTGTCCGAAATTTCCAAAATGAGCGGTGACAGCGCAATGACCACGCCTTGAATTTTGTGGTCGTGATGCGACTGAAATCAGAAATTTGGGTCCAGGCCTTTCTTCGCAGGTGTAACGCAGAAGGCAGGTTTTGTACTGTCGCTCATAGGGGTGCAGCCGAAGCAGGTGCCGTATTCATAATTGTTAACAGGCTTGACGGCAGGTTTCATCTCTTTGGACCGGCACCCGGTGCTGCCTATGACGAACTTGGCGATCGCAGGTTCATTGAAGAGCTGGCATTTCCGGCAACCGAGGCAGAGGTCGCAGCACTGTTGGTGCGGCGGAAAAAGTTTGATTCCGATCTGTGGATCGTGGAAGTTGAAGATCGCCATGGAACTGCCGGCGTGAGCGCGGAAAAATTATGATTTTTGGTTAGCCAATTTTTAACCATGTCGCGCATTAAGTAAGCATCGGCGCAATTGAGGGTGCCGTACGTTCAGGCCGGTAAGGAAGAAAACAATGAGTGTCGTTTTGCCGTTTCCACGAAATCCTGTAGCCAAACGGACTCAGGGCGCGGTTTTTGATTCCGCTGAAATTGTGATTTTTCCCGGTGTGCATGTTGAGCGTCGCAGTTTTGAATTGACCACGCCATTGTCCGCTTCAAGAAAACGCCGCGTGTCGCAGGCAGCCCTTGAGGAAGACGCGCTAAGCTTAACTTGAAGCCCGGTTGCAGGAACTCCTGGCGAGAATTTCACTGAGGTTTTCCCGCATCGCCTGATCACCCACCGGCACCCAGAAAAGCGCAAAGCCGCGTGCGTCTTCTGACAGGACCTTCCAGCCCGAAGAAGCCACTGGATCATCGTCGTCGTTTTTGGCCGAAAACATGTCCAGCAGCCCCGGTGCCATCGCCAGTTTTAAGCTGAATGTGTCAGTTCCCGATTGTTGATCGGTCACGGTGTAAAGCGTCTTCCCGGATTTGGAATAGACAGTCAGCGTCCAGAACGTATCGGGCAGATTGGCGTTCAGCGCCACCGGACCCGCCGTGAGATCAAAGCGGCAAATTCCAAACAGCGCGTCGGGAGGATATTCGGGAAAAATTCTCCGTTGTGCCTCACGTGGCAGCAAAAAGAATTTGTTGTTGGGAAAATCTGCTGCAAGCCGGTTGAGGTTTCTCTCAAACATGAAGCCCGGAACAAAAATCAGGGTAACGATGTGAACGCTGATCGCCAGCACGGCAGCAACGATGATCCAATAGAGGTTGCGCATGCCTAGCAGCCCACCCGCTTGACACTGGGAAGTATCAGGCTCGAAACTTCCTGTGAACTGCCATCGTTTGAAACCAGCAGCTGAATTTCAATATTTCCATCATGGCTTGGCCTCACCCAGTTGCCGGGAATGGGGTGACGCGCAACCGCTATGATCATCGATCCATCGAGGCCGCGCACAATTTGGTCGGAAGTAATCACCGGCGTTGAGGTCTTGTCGGGAATATCTGATGGTTCAACTGAAAGACTCCACCAGCGGGCTGACAGGTTGTTTGCCGAAATTATGTAGACACATTCCGAGCGCAGCCTGTTGCCATCGTCATCGCGCCCGCTTGTATAAATGCGAAACAGCGATTGGGCCGGCGGAACCTGGCCTGCAAGAAGAAAATGGGCTACCGCATAAGGGTTGGACGAAGTACCAGCCCCCAGGTTCCACATGCGCCAATGTCCATTGGGTGATGCAGCAGCCGAGCCCAGGTCATCGATGAAATACAATGCTGATACCCAACCTCCAATCAGCCCGCACAGCAGCAGAAATATCCTCGTTGGAACCCGCGAAATGACCATCCTAGAAACCAAATATCGTGAATTTCTTGCGTTTCTTCCGCGGCGCGTCGGCAGAACCAAAAAGACCATCCAGGAATTTGTTTCCAGACTGTGAGTCCGCGTTGGCATTTGGCAGGATGAGCGGTTCGTCCAGTGATTTTGGCCGCCGTTGTTTGGCAACGCGTTTTGGTGTTTTCTCCTTTTCGAAAAGCGAGAACATGTCATTAAGCACAACCGCCACGCCTTCCGAATTCGTGGCCGGTACAGCCGGGTCCACGGGTGCCACGCCCGTTTCATCACTCACCGGCTGCAGGTTCATTTTGGGTTGGGCATCAGCAACAGCAACAGCGGTGTAGGTATCATCAAGCGGTATGCCAGCAACGCTTGCAGGTGCCAGGCCTTCCTCGGCCACGTCCATGATCCGCTTCCATGCTGGTGCTGGAATGAGGCCGCCTGTCACTTTTTCCATCGGCGTGAAATCATCATTGCCAACCCACACGCCAGTTACGTTGTGGGCTGTAAAACCAATGAACCAGGCATCCCGGTAACTTTGGTTGGTACCGGTTTTGCCACCTTGTGGCGCATAGCCCAAATTGGCCTTGCGGGCGGTGCCGTTTCGCACCACTTCCTTGAGCATCGAATTCAATTCGGCAATTTTTTCTTCCGGCACAACCTGGATAGGCGGTTGCGCCACGCTCTTGCGGTCATAGATCACGTCGCCATTGGGCCGGCGGATCTCCAGCACCGTGAAGGGTGTTGACAGTTTTCCACCCGCGGCAAATGTTGAATAGGCGTGCGTGAGATCGATGAGGGTGAGTGAGCTGGTTCCCAGCACCATCGGGGCCCAGGTTTCCAGTTCCCCTTGCAGGCCGACAAGATGGGCGGTGGCAATGATGGCTGGCCTGCCCACGTCAAGCATGAGGCGCACGGTAACAGAGTTGTACGAGTGGGCCAGGGCATTGGTCAGTGTGACCCGGCCGGCATAGCCTGCCTCATAGTTTTTGGGCGACCAGTTGCCCACCGACACCGGGGCATCGAGAACGATGCTGGATGGCGTGTAACCCTGCAACAGGGCAGTCAGGTAAACGAAGGGCTTGAATGCCGATCCGGTCTGGCGTTCGGCGTTTGTCGCACGGTTAAACTGGCTGTCGGCATAGTCACGACCGCCAACAATGGATTTTATGGCACCATCCGGGCTCATCGTCACGGCGGCGGCCTGGGTGAAATTGTAAGCGTCGCCCTGCGTGTCGACCACATCGTTCAGGATGTTTTGTGTGGCCGTTTGCAGTTTCGTATCGATGCTGGTTTTAACCTCGATCACAAAATCACTGGTGAGTTTCTGCTGGTCAAGAAGTGCAAGCGTATCCTTGTAGGCCCAATCGAGATACCAGTCGGGGCTGTCAGTATTTGTTTGGGCAATAGCCTGCGCGGGCTCGCGCCTGGCCTGCAGCAATTCACCTTGCGTGATGAAACCCGCATCCAGCATGCGGTATAGCACGACATTGGCGCGCGCCTTTGCCGCCTCGATATTGGCACTTGGCGCGTATTTCGTTGGCGCCTTGAACAGTCCGGCAAGCATTGCCGCTTCTGAAAGGTTCACGTCACGCACCGATTTGCCAAAATAATATTGCGCCGCCGCTTCGATGCCGTAGTTGCCGCCACCGAGATAGGAACGGTCGAGATACAGCTTGAGAATTTCCTGCTTGGAAAGCCGCGCCTCAATCCACAGCGAAAGAAAAGCCTCATGAACCTTGCGGCGTATGGTGCGTTCAGGACTGAGAAAAAGATTCTTGGCAACCTGTTGGGTGAGTGACGAGCCACCCTGCGTGCCGCCACGCGAGCGTGCATTGTGGACAATGGCGCGTATGGTGCCGATGATGTCCACGCCAAAGTGGTCAAAGAAGCGGGCATCCTCGGTGGCAAGCACGGCCTTGATCATCGTTGGCGGGATGTCCTCAAGGGCAATGGCGTCATCCTGCCTGATGCCGCGCCGCCCGATAATCTCGCCATTGGCATCAGTGAAGGTGACAGCATAGGCGCGGCCCTTGTTCCATACATCGCCCGTCCCCGAGAAGGGTGGCAGCGCATAGGCCAAAAGGCAGAAGGCAAAGACCGTTCCAAATGTCGCAAAGTCATCGGCAAGGTCAACGAATATCCGCCGCAGGCCCGAAATGCGAAAGCGGTAGAGGAACGAGGAATAGGCCGAACCACAGCGCTTCAACCAGTCCCAGGTTTCAAAAACGCCCGAACTCACATAGGAGTCAAATGCCCAGAAAAACCGGTAAATAGGATTGCTGTTGGGTAGCTTTGCCACGTTGACGGTCCGAATTCTCTTCTTCAAAAAATGCAAACGCAAATTACCGGCCGATTTTGGCTAAAACACGCCGCACCGCCCTCATAATTGCCAGTTCGATTGAATCTCCGCAAGACGGCAATTGCGCCAGCGCAAGAGAAGTGATTAACGAGTGGTCCATGACCGATGTAGCGCCCTTCTGGAAAACCAAGACACTTTCGCAAATGAACCGCGAGGAGTGGGAAAGCCTGTGTGACGGCTGTGGCCGCTGCTGCCTGAACAAGCTGGAAGATGAGGACACCGGAGAGTTTATCTATACCCGCACCGCCTGCAAGCTTCTTGATCTCAAAACCTGCCAATGCACTGATTATCCCAACCGTGCGGCCCGTGTGCCTGATTGCGTGACACTTACGCCGAAAAATGTGGGCGAACTTGGCTGGCTTCCAAAAACCTGCGCCTACCGCCTGCTCGATGAGGGAAAAAGCCTGGCCTGGTGGCACCCCCTCGTGTCCGGCCGCAAGGAAACCGTCGTCGAAGCCGGCATCACCGTGGCAGGTGTTGCCTATTCCGAGGCCGGCATCACGGTGGAACAATTGGTCGACCATATGTGGAAACTGCCAAAGGCGAAGCGGAAGACAAAATAAAACTCTCTCCATCATCGGCTCAAGGCCGACAATGGAGAGGACGAGGCGAGCTCCGCCTTCACCAAATAGCGCAACGGCCCGTGCGTTACCGCATCGAACGGATAGCATGTCGCCAATACCAGATTGAAGCCATCCGCATGGGCGTCGATGCCGGATTTGTTCCAGTCCACGATAGAAGTTCCAGTCACCCGGTAGGTGAACTTCACACCATCGTCGCGGGTGATTGAAATAAGATCGCCAACAACGGCATCTCTCAGGAATGCAAAATGCGTATCCCGGTGTGCGGCAATAACGGTGGTGCCGCGCTCACCGATGCGGGATGTTTCATTGAGGAGTGCGGGACCAAAG
>JANMPF010000081.1:0-1531 GCA_031369725.1 Rhodobiaceae bacterium
CTGCATCGCGGGCCCTGCCGTCCCTGTTGGTGGAAGCCGAACGTATTGCCGCAACTGTCATTCAAGGTATTCATGGCAGGAAGCGCTCAGGCCCCGGCGAAAGCTTCTGGCAATACCGGCCTTACGGGTTTGGCGATTCAACCGCGCGCATCGACTGGCGAAAATCTGCCCGCTCTGCCCATGTGTTCATTCGGGAAAACGAATGGGAAGCGGCCAATACCTTGTGGCTGTGGGCTTCGCCGTCAAAGTCCATGGACTTCAAATCGCATCTCGCCAACACCACAAAAAGAGACCGCTCCTATCTTATAACCCTGGCCTTGGCCACACTTGCCGTTCGCGCGCAGGAACGCGTGGCCCTGATGGGCAGTCCCCAACGCCCGGGCCATGCACGCGGCAGCCTGGGGCCAATGGCGACATGGTTATTGCAAAACGAGGGCGCGCAATTGCCTCCTGCACAACAATTGCAAAAATTCTCTTCTGCAGTCTTGATCAGTGATTTTTTTGATAAACCAGTCGATATTGAAATTGCTGTCCGCTCACTTGCTGCCAACGGCGTGTCTGGTCACATCGTCCAAATCATTGATCCGGCCGAAGAAGCCCTGCCTTATTCGGGCCGCGTGGAATTTCACGATATGGATGGGCCGCTAAAATTTCTGGCAGGCAAGACCGAGAATTTGCGAAAAGCCTATGTTGAAAAATTCCACCAGCAGCGTGACGCAGTGCGAAAACTTGCAGGCAGCCTGAAATGGAGCTTCACTGTCCACCACACCGACCAATCACCCTCAAACCTGTTGATGTCCCTGCATGGCCTCATTGGCGGTGCCAAATCCCGCGCCTTTGATTTGGGCCAGGCACGGTGATGGTCTTCCTGCAAGCGCTCACCTTCACAACACCGGTTGCCTTGGCCGCATTGATTTTGCTTCCCCTCATTTGGTGGCTCCTGCGCTTCACTCCGCCAAAGCCACAAGCCGTAAAATTTCCGCCACTGCGGCTGCTTCTCGAATTGGTCAACAAAGAGGTCCAGCCAGACAAAACTCCATGGTGGCTCATGCTGCTGCGCCTGGCGATTGCCGCGCTGATCATAATTGGTGTGTCACACCCGTTCTATGCACCAGGACACGCGATTGTCACGCGCCACGAACCATTGCTCATTGTCGTTGATGATACCTGGGGCGCCGCCAAGAACTGGAATGAGCGTCGCACCATTCTGAACGAAGTTGTCAGCAAGGCGCGCGAACAAGGCCTGACCATAAGCCTTGCAACAACGGCGCCAACCGCCCGCAACACCGACATTGTGCCACGCGACGCCGATGCAACCCTTGCTCAAATTGCGGCCCTTGAACCTAAAGCCCTTGGACCGGATCGCGCCGGTTTGCTCACGCGGCTTGAGGCGAACTTTGCTTCAATGGCTGCGCTGCATGTTGTTTGGCTGACCGATGGTTTGGATCAGGCCGCCGCAAAGTCCTTTGCCGAAGGGCTTGCAACATTGGCGGGCGGACACGCCACTGTTGAGGCTTTGCTGCCAGAGACA
>JANMPF010000136.1:0-1529 GCA_031369725.1 Rhodobiaceae bacterium
GAGGGCCGCAAAAACCGGATCGGTTATTTTCAATTCAGTTTCCAGGCTTATTGAACCTGCCTCCTCGTTCACCGTGGTTTTGCCCTTGAGGCGAAATGATTTGGGTGGAATTTCCAGAACAAATGGGATGCGATCAGCGATCTTCAATTTCGCATCGGTTTCGGGAGCGTAAAAACGCACGATATCCGATTGCAGTTTGCACCAGAAACTTACGCCGACGTCATCGGTTGCGGGCACGCCAAAGACCAGATAGGCTTCCTTGTCGGTTTGATCGATACTCCATTCACGTTCCTGGGCAGCGCTGAGCGTTGGGCCAAGCAGGATGAAAGCAATTACCAGGCCCAGACGAATACGCATATGGATTCCTCACTTAAGGTTTGAACATAGCGGAGAAAAACAACGGCGTTAAGTCCTACAGGCTGTTTCTATTGACCTCAGCGGCGTTGCGGCATAGGTGACTGCTGTCAGTCGGCTGGATGGCCGCCCTTGCTAGGCCCGAAAGGGTGCAAGGGAGGAAAGTCCGGGCTCCACGGAAATACGGTGCCGGGTAACACCCGGCGGGGGCAACCCCAGGGAAAGTGCCACAGAAATTAAACCGCTTAAGGGACTTGTCCCCACAGCAAGGGTGAAACGGTGCGGTAAGAGCGCACCGCAGGGTTGGCAACAACGCTGGCATGGCAAACCCCACCGGGAGCAAGACCGAATAGGGGTGGTACGAACTTCGGTTCAGGGCTGTTTTCGGCTCACCGCCCGGGTAGGTCGCGCGAAGCAGCCAGCAATGGCTGTTCCAGATGAATGGTCATCCATGGCGGGAAACCGCCGGGACAGAACCCGGCTTACAGGCCGACTGACAATTCTGTTACGGGATGAATCAAAATTGAAACCATTTGTTAACGTCCGCGGGGGCAATGTCGGGCAATCATTAACCTCTTGTTCACTGTGATTTTTTACCTGAAATGCCCCTTGAAACAGACCATTCCCCTGTGCGCCATGTGCCCGTCATGCTGGCCGAGGTCCTGACTGCCCTTAGCCCTGCGCCAACGGCCATCTATGTGGACGGAACTTACGGGGCGGGTGGCTATTCGCGGGGGATTTTGGACGCCGCAAATTGCCGGGTTGTGGGGATTGACCGGGATCCCGCCGCGATTGCCGCAGGGCAGGCGATGGTTGCAGAATATGCGGGAAGACTCACCCTGGTTGAAGGCCGCTTTGGCAATATGGGTGAACATTTGGCCAGCCTTGGCTTTTCGAAGGTGCAGGGGGTTGTGCTCGATGTTGGTGTTTCATCGATGCAGCTTGATGAGGCCGCACGCGGGTTTTCTTTCATGCGTGATGGACCGCTGGACATGCGCATGTCGCAGTCTGGACAATCAGCGGCGGATGTCGTGAACAGTTTTACCGTTGAGCTGTTGGCGAAAGTGATTTTCCTGTTTGGCGAAGAGCCGCGCTCGCGGACCATTGCCAAGGCCATTGTGGCACAACGGCTGGTGGCACCGATCGTGACGACGCTTGACCTGGTGAGAGCAGTC
>JANMPF010000186.1:0-1607 GCA_031369725.1 Rhodobiaceae bacterium
CTTCTGGTGCCACTCACGGCCTGGGCACTCGCCAAAACCCGTTTTGGCCTGCGGTTGCGGGCCGTGGGTGAAAATCCCCATGCGGTGGATACGGCCGGAATTTCCGTGGCAAGGCTGCGCTATCAGGCAATCATCATCGCAGGCATTCTGTGCGGCATTGCAGGTTCGTTCATTGCCACCTCACTTTCGGCAAGTTTCGTGCGCGACATGACGGCGGGCCGCGGCTTCATGGCATTGGCCGCGCTGATTTTTGCCAACTGGCGGGCCTGGCCGGCGCTTTACACGTGTCTGCTGTTTGGCTTCCTGCAGGCCGGCGGCAACTACATGCAAGGGGCACATATCGGCAATTTTGAAATTCCGGTACAGTTCATCAACATGCTGCCCTATCTTCTGACGGTTATTTTGCTGGCTGGCTTTATTGGAAAATCCGTGCCGCCGCGGGCCAGCGGGATCCCCTATACCAAGGACAGATGACATGAATGAATTGATCGCGGCGGCAAAGTCAGCCCGCCTCAGGGCCTATGCCCCCTATTCAAAATGTTTTGTGGGTGCAGCGGTGCGCGATGAACACGGGAATATCCATGGCGGCTGCAACATCGAGAACGCAGCATACCCGCAAGGCTGGTGTGCCGAAACTTCCGCCATTGCCGCCATGATCATGGCAGGCTCCACCAGCATTGCCGAAATGGCGGTGATTGGCAGCGGCGATTTGCTGTGTACGCCATGCGGTGGCTGCCGGCAGAAAATCCGCGAATTCGCCAAGGGCAACGTAAAAATCCACATGTGCGGCGAGGATGGACGCGTGATGCAGACATTCACACTGGATGAATTGCTGCCAGCCTCATTTGGACCGGAGAATTTGGACAGGTAGTTTACGTATATTGCGTATTTAACGGAAATAGCGTATTTAGCGTATTTTTGGAGTACCCCCATGAAATCTTTCTCCACCGGCGACCTTTCCCGCAAAATTGGCGATGTTACCCATGCGGCCAGCCTGGCCCCCATTGCGATTACTCAGCACAACAAGCCACGCTATGTGTTGATGAGTGTGGAAGCCTTTGAAAGCATAAGTAAAACCGCCAAAAATCCGCGCCGTGTTATCCGTACAGATGACCCACCAGAAGATGTTATCGAATGGCTACTCCCGCAACTGGAAAGCTTCGCAGAAAACGATGATTATGACAAATGAGGAGAAGCAACCCGGTGCGGTGTTTGCCTATCCCTATCTTTGGGGCCATGAAGAAGACGAAGGCCTTGAACAGTCGAAAAACCGAACTGTGTGCATGGCAGTTAAAGCCATGGGTCAAGGCGGAATATCATTTTACGTTCTTGTCGCAATCAGTGATCAACTCATTGACGGCGTAACAACAAGCATTGAAATTCCAGAGATTGAAATTCGCCGGGGCGGCTTGAACTTCGGCCGAAAAGCATATGCTCACATCAATGAATGCAATATCGATCCTTTGCATCTTTCATGGAACAACAATCCCAATGTCAGGCCCTTGGGCCGTTTCGGAAAAACGTTCACGGAAAAAATAGTCAATGCGCTCGCCAGAAATCTTCGGGCCGGGTCGCTCAGAAGAATTGAAAGATATAAGGCGGGAGAT
>JANMPF010000245.1:0-5910 GCA_031369725.1 Rhodobiaceae bacterium
GGACGCGTTGGACAAGGAGTTCGGCGTGGAAAAGACCAAAGTCATTTTGCCGATTACCGACCCTTATGTGGTGCACCACGGCGCACTTGGTTCCTTTGCCACTGTCTATGCCAATGGCGCATCAATCGATGATGTTGCAAAAGCCATTGCCAAGCTTCCCGGCATTGACGTTGTCCTCAACCGCGCCGCAGGCTGCAAGCGTTTTGAACTGCCGCAAGACCGCATGGGTGATTTGATCGTTGTTTCGGGCGGCCCCACGGGTTCAAAAGTCATAGGATCCAGCCGCGCCAGGCACGATCTCTCGGGCCTCACTGAACCCTTGCGCTCCCACGGCGGCCTCACCGAACAAACCATCCCCATCATCATCAACCGCAAAGCCCATGACTTGCCTTCGCATCTCCGTAATTTCGATGCGTTCTTCATTGGCTGCAACTGCGTGAACGAGGCTTAGATCATGATCAAGGAATTCATGCGCATTGGCGGCAAAAAAGTGGATGCGGAAGGCGAAGTTCCTGTGCATTACCCCTACACCAACGAAATCATCGGAACTGTTCCCGCCGGTGGTGCCGAACATGCCGCCCGCGCCTTTGCGATTGCCGCCAATTTCAAACCCAGGCTTTCTCGCTACGAACGCCAGCAAATCCTGTTCAAAGCCGCCGAACTTATTCGTCAGCGCAAAGATGCCCTCGCCAATCTGATCACGTTGGAACTTGGCCTGTCATTGAAGGACTCCACTTACGAAGTGGGCCGCGCCTATGACGTATTCACCTTGGCTGGCCAACTCTGCATCCTTGACGATGGCCAGATTTTCTCCTGTGATCTAACCCCGCAAGGCAAGGCCCGCAAGATCTTCACCAAGCGCGAACCTGTGGGCGTGATTTCCGCCATCACCCCTTTCAACCATCCGCTCAACATGGTGTCCCACAAGGTGGCCCCTGCCATTGCCACCAACAATTGCGTGGTGTGCAAGCCAACGGAACTTACGCCACTTACGGCCCTGGCACTGACCGATATTCTTTATGATGCCGGCCTGCCTCCCGAAATGTTCCAGGTCGTAACCGGCTGGCCAAGTGCCATCGGCGATGAAATGGTCACCAACCATAACATCGCCGTCATCACCTTCACCGGCGGTGTGCGCGTCGGCAAGCTCATTGCGGCAAAGGCTGGCTACAGGCGAGCCGCCTTGGAGCTTGGCGGCAACGATCCCTTCATCATTCTCAATGATCTCAGTGACGATGATTTGGATAGGGCAGCAGACCTCGCCGTGGCCGGTGCCACCAGGAATTCCGGCCAGCGCTGCACGGCGGTAAAGCGCATTCTGGTCCAGAACAGGGTGGCCGATAAATTTGTGGCCCTCGTTGTGGAAAAAGCCAAGAAGCTGAAATTTGGCGACCCCATGAATCCGCAAACCGATTTGGGCTGCGTCGTGCATGAAGAAGCCGCCAAGCTGTTCGAAGCCCGCGTTCACCAGGCCGCAGCGCAAGGCGCCAAAATACTTTACAACCCGGGTCGCAAAGGTGCGGTGCTGCCGCCAATTACGCTGGACTTCGTGGCCCACCAGTCTGAGTTGGTGTTCGAGGAAACCTTCGGTCCCATCATCCCCATCGTGCGCGTACCCGATGATGATGCGGAAGTCATCCGCATTTCCAACTCCACTCCGTTTGGGCTTTCTTCCGGCGTATGCACCAACAACCTGGGCCGCATCACGCGCTTCATTGAAGGCCTCAATGTGGGCACCGTGAATATCTGGGAAGTGCCGGGTTACCGCATTGAAATGTCGCCCTTTGGCGGCATCAAAGACTCAGGTAATGGTGTAAAAGAAGGTGTCATGGAAGCCATGAAGTTTTTCACCAATGTGAAAACCTGGTCTCTCCCCTGGCCGAATTGAGGCATATTGAACGAAGGCACACTGGTAATCGTCAATCTCCTGGGAGGCATTGCTCTCCTCCTGTGGGGGGTGCGCATGGTGCGCACTGGCGTGTTGCGTGCCTGGGGCGATAGCCTCAAGCATTTCATTGAAGTGCGCTTGAGCAACCGGCCGTCCGCCTTTCTGGCAGGTGCATCCGCCACCGCGATTCTCGGCAGTGGCACAGCCACGACTTTGATTGTGGCAGGCATTGCCGCAAGCGGTGCCATTGGCACATCACTTGGACTTGCCGTTCTGTTGGGAGCCGATGTGGGCTCGGCCGTCGTCTCTGCCCTCTTTGCGTCTGGAAGCTCTCTGGCTCTATGGGCATCCCCCATTCTTGTTTTTGCAGGCTATGTCACGTTCAGTGTGTCGCGTGAGTTCCGCCCCCATAACATTGGCCGCATCATGATTGGTGTGGGCCTCATGCTTATGGCGCTCAAACTGATTTCATCAGCCACCATGCCGCTGCGTGATGCCAGCCTCTTCCACCAGGTACTCACAGCCATTGGCCGCGAACCCCTGTTGGCCTTCCTGTCCGGCGCGGTCATGGCTTGGGGATTTCATTCAACCCTTGCCGTAATCCTGCTCATTGCCTCCTTTGTGGCCAATGGCAGCCTGGAACTTGCCGGAGCGATTGCCTTTATTCTCGGCCTCAACCTCGGCGGCTGCCTGCCTGCAATCACATCCACCTTGGCATTGCCGCCAGCCGGGCGCAGATTGCCTGTGGCTAATCTCATCTGTCGCGGTATCGCTGCCATAGCCGGATTGGCTTTCATTTCCCGCCTCACGCAATTTGCCCTGCTCATCCCGTTTGACGCCGTCACCATCGCGTTGGCCTTTCATGCGGCATTCAACCTGTTCGTCGGACTGTTCTTTTTGCCGCTCACCAAACTCATTGAAAAGCAGGCCGTCAAGCTTGTGCCTGACGAGAAGCTGGATGCCGATCAATTGGCAGCTCCGCGCTACCTCGATGCCAAGTCGCTCACCTCGCCATCCATTGCCCTGTCCAACGCCTTGCTTGAAACCGTGCGCATGAGCGAAGTCTTGAACCGCATGTTTGATACAGCCCTCTCTGCGCTGCGCCTGAAAAGTACTGAAACCCTCAAGCTGCTCAAACCCCTTGATGAGCGCCTGAACACGTTCCAAAGCGCCATCCAGTCCTACCTCGTCGATCTCACCCAGACTCAACTCACTTCGCAGGAAGCCAGACGCGCGTTGGAGGTCACACTTTATGTAAGCAACCTCGAACATGCAGGCGATGTCATCCACCTCAATCTTGCCGACCGTGTGAAAGCCAAGGCCAAGGAAAACATTGAATTCAGCATGGAAGAGCAAGCTGCCTTCGATGACCTTTGCCTGATCATCCACGACAATATCCGGCTTGCCACAGGCGTTCTAAGTTCCGGCGACATTGAAGGGGCCAAACGCCTGATCGCCCAGAAGGATGCATTCCGCAAACTCGAAAATTCCGTGCTTGACCAGCATTTCAAAAGCGACAAGCAAGCCAAGCGCGGCGCACTTCGCCGCAGCGCATTGTACGTCGATATGATCCGCGATCTGCACCGCATCAATTCCCACATCGTATCGGCAGGTTACCCCATTGTTGACGCAGCAGGCCTGCTGCGCGGCTCCCGCCTGAGATCGGACGCTAAGAAATCCACATGAAGTTTATCCATGTCACCGACATTCACCTGGTTCCGCCAAACGAGAGGCTCTGGGGTCTCGACACGTTTGAACGTTTGGATCTCTGCCTTGCGGACATCCAGAAATATCATGCCGATGCCGAATTCTGTGCCATATCCGGTGACCTGACCGAGCGGGGCGATAGTGCTGGCTACGCAGCCTTGCAGGATCGGCTCGGGAATTTTCCGGTCCCTACTCATCTGATACTCGGCAACCATGATGATCGCGCCAACTATCTCAAGGTATTTGGTGGCGCCGACGAGCATGGTTTTGTCCAGCACCGCCTGGTTAAAGATAGCCGGCACTTCCTCTTCCTTGACACCCTGAAAGGCGGTACTTCGTCGGCCGGCCTGCTGGATGCCCCACGCCGCAAATGGCTGAAAACCGCGCTCGCGCAAACCAAAGGTGCTCCGGTGTATATTTTCATGCACCATCCACCCTTCCTCATCCACCACCCCCTGATGGACCTCATTGCCCTTGAAGATGGTGAAGGCTTCGGCGACATGCTGAATGGCCACAACGTGCGCCACATTTTCTTCGGCCATGCCCACCGCATGATCAGCGGCCAATGGCGCGGCGTGTCCTATTCCTCTCTCCCGGGCCTCAGCCACCAGCTCCCCCTCGTTGGCGGCTCCGTGTCTACGGTTTATAGCAACGAACCCCCCATGTATTCGGTGGTTTTTCTGCAAAACGACCAAATAACCGTCCACACCGATGCTTTCATGCACCGCAGCAAGGTTGCCATGGCCGACGCTGCCGAACGGGGTAATTGGAGTTAACCAAACCCTTCGAATCTAAACGGCAGATGAACGGCCCATTCAGTCAGCATTCCAACTGGCCAGCGTAGTTTCACCCCATCGCTGAACACTTGAACCGAATGAGACTGAAAATGAAAACCCTGAGCGCCACCGCAACCCTCACCATAATGTTCCTCTCCGCTGGCGCATTTGCTGGCAGCGACAGGCACACCACCCAGGTTGCCGCCAACCCGATCATGAATGTCACGGTCATTTCAAAAAATAGCCAATGGCCGGTTCTCACCCAAATCAGCACTGATGCCTGCAGTCTTCGCCGCTGCATCGCCATCTGATCCAGTTTCACACTTTGCCTTCGCAAGTCGGCAAAGGGACGGGAAGCGGTGGAGTGGTTTAAACAGCCCCCCTCTCAAGGCCGCACCAATCGCCTCCCGTCCTTGATTTCACCTTTGGAGCCTAAAATGTTGAAAGCCGCCTTCACAAGTTTCATGGTTCTCATTGCTGCAACCGCCACGAGCCAGGCTGCCGCTCGGAACTACTTCTTGCCGAATGTGAATGGTGTGCGCCTTGCATCCTGCCTCGCAAACCCTGAATCCTGCGGCAAACCAACCGCCGATGCCTTCTGCGTCGGGCAAGGCTTCAGCCAGGCCATTATGTTTCAGCGGGAACCAGCAAGCTCCACCCGCCAACTCAACTCTGATTCTCTATGCGAAGGTGCAAATTGCACAAGCTTCAAGCAAATCAAGTGTGTAGGCCCCGGCAAACCCGCCGATTTGGCCCAAAACTGATAACTTGCCGGAAAGGCTTGGAATCGTGCCCGCGACTGTGTAGGAAACCCCAAATCAGGGTTCCCCGCACATGCCAAAACGTACCGATATCAAATCCATTCTCATCATCGGGGCTGGACCTATTATCATAGGCCAGGCTTGCGAATTTGATTATTCCGGCACCCAGGCATGCAAGGCCCTGAAAGCCGAGGGCTACCGCATCATCCTCATCAACTCCAATCCGGCCACCATCATGACCGACCCGGATCTGGCCGACGCAACCTACGTCGAACCCATCACGCCAGAAGTTGTGGCCAAGATCATTGAAAAAGAACGGCCTGACGCGCTGCTTCCCACCATGGGCGGGCAAACGGCGCTCAATACCGCCCTGTCGCTCAACAAAATGGGCGTTCTCGAAAAATTCGGTGTGGAACTCATTGGTGCCAAGGCTGAAGCCATCGACATGGCCGAAGACCGTGAACTGTTCCGCGAAGCCATGAAGCGCATCGGCCTCGAAACCCCAAAATCCATGCTGGCCAACGCCTCGGAAGCCAAGGATGAGGACCGTGCCTTCCACATTGCTGAAACCAGGCGCCTGAAATCCGCTGGCGGCGACATTGCAGCCTTCGAAAAGCAATGGTCAGGCCAGGAACCCGACCGCCTGAAAAAATACCGCAACCGCGCCATGGTTGAAGCTTTCGAAGCCATGTTGACGGTCGGTCTGCCCTGCATCATCCGCCCATCGTTTACTCTCGGTGGAACCGGCGGCGGCATCGCCTATAACCGTGAAGAATTT
>JANMPF010000274.1:0-6480 GCA_031369725.1 Rhodobiaceae bacterium
TGGGATGTTCGTGCAGGTAGCCATGGTGCCCAATCTCATGACCATCCTTGAGAATAGCTTCCACCGCCTGTGGGTAATGCTCCATCGACCATGCCGGAATGAAGAAAGTCTGCTTCATTCCAAAGCGGCGATACATGTCCAGGATACGCGGCACCGCTACTTCCGGTCCATAACGCAGCATGGAGAGTGACATGACGCGGTTATCGGCGCTGTCGGGGTGGGCGAGATGGAGGATGCTGTCGGCATCCATGTCGAAGGTAATCGCCACCGCACAGCGGCAGCCATCTGGCCACGGAATGGGGTTTGAAATCATGGAGGATTCCTAGATGCCAAGCCGCTGGCGGATAAGGCCTATGCCATTGCTGCGATCATGGCTTCTATAGAGCTCTTCCCGTAAGGCCGGTGCCGGCGTCGCGTTGATGTTTTCAAAGAGGGCCACGCGCATGGCACTTGCACTGCAAGTCATGTCCCAGATGAAGTTGAAGAGAGTATTTTTTTCACGCGCCGCCAACTTATGTCCCGGCAAGTACTCATCCAGCAATGCACCCAGATCAGCTCGCTCCCACGCGGCTTTTGGAACGCGCCCGATGAGCCCTTGTCCACTCAGATCCCGTAAAATCTGCATGATACGAGGGTAGTGTTCGATGCCATGGAGACGCCCGGCGGTGACGAAGGAGTGGTTTGGAAGCATCACGCCGCTTTCGGTCAGTTGCGCCGTTTCCACCGCTGCCGTCATCATGCCGCGCAGCAAGGCAGCATAACTGATCACTTCCGCTACCATCGCCCGGACAGCCGGAATATGATCCGTGCCGAGGGCATCCACAATGAGCTGGGCAGCGCCGGCAAAGATCTCAGCCCTGTAGGCCAACCGGTTGGCGATCTTCCAGAAGGCGAATTGACCAAGGGTGGTGTAGATCTGGCCGAGAGTCTGGTTCTTGTAGCTGAAGACATATTCCCATGGCACAAAGACCCGGTCGAAGATCAGTATGCCGTCGGCCTCTTCGCCACCAGCGTTGAGCGGGCTCTCTTCGCGGTTTTCATGGCCTGTGACATTCGGTTCGCGCAGGATGAGCTTCAGCCCCGGCGCATTGGCGGGAATGGCCGTCCAGATATTGCATTCTTCCGGCATGGTTGGATCGGGCGGCGGCATGGACACCGTCCCGAAATTTCCTTGAGCCAGGACGGAGTTCCCGGCCTTGGCACCGCTCAGGATCACGCCATCACGACGCTCCTCGACCACGCGGAGCCGTGCTGCCCGGTCGGGCATGACCAGTTTGCGGTTCGCCTGCACGTCGATGATGACGTCGGCGCTTACCAGGTTGTTCTCGCGGCCCGCACGCAGGAAGTTTTCGATCTTGCCGAGGGCTTCGGGATCCTGCTTGCGGATGAGGTGGTTCCAGGCCACAAAGGATACGGCCTTTACCGGGCCATAGTCAGGCGGGCGCCCGAAAACGCCGAAGGTCAGTGTTGTACTATGGCGGATCATCGCGTCGTAACGCTTCAGATCATCGATTGACTTCGGCACCAGCCAAGCTGTTGAATATCTCTTGCCGGCGCTCAAATCTACAGTTGTCATAAGCTCCTGGGTCACCGGGTCGATTTGTGCATCGAAATAGGATGCCAAGGTATCGATTCCGGTCCGGAGGGAGGGTTCTGCGGTTACGTCAGCAACATCCCTTGCGCCAAGGATGACGTGTCGGCCGTCCCTCAATCCCTGCTTATATTGCTCACCATTTCGTAGCCAAGGGTCCTTTGGTGACTTGTCGACGGCTTTGTTGAGCACATAGTCGTTGGCCGGAACGATTGCCTCAGCGAATGCATTCATGATGCCCTCCCAAAAATTTCCATAAGAAAGATTGCATTCTCGGCATAAATAGGAAAATATAATCTAAATATACATTACATCAGGATTTCTTATGCCATTTTCACTAAGAGAACTTCGCTATTTTCTTGCGGCGGCCGACCACCGCAGTACCACTGCGGCCGCAACGGCCCTGAATGTCTCCCAACCCTCGATTTCACTGGCAGTGGCAGATCTCGAAAAGCGGCTTGGCGTGCAGCTATTCGTTCGCCACCACGCGCGGGGGCTGGCGCTCACGCCAGCGGGAACGGATATCCTGCGCGAGGCGCGGAAGCTACTGGCCCAGGCAACCGATTTGGAGACTATGGCCTCGTCGCTTGGAGACGAGTTGCGCGGTCGGCTGAAGATTGGCTGCCTGCCCTACCTCACACCGAGATACCTACCCGCCATTCTGGCTGGGTTCACGCGGCGGCACCCAGACATCGAGATTGACTTCATTGAAGATGACCAAAGTGAGCTTGTTCAATCTCTGATGACCGGAGAGATCGAAATGGCGCTTACTTATAATCTCGACTTGCCCAACAACGTAGAGGTGGATGTCCTCTACGATCTTCCACCCTATGTCATCGTTTCAGACCGGCATTCCCTGGCATCAAGAAAACGCATTGATATGAAACTGCTCGCAGCAGAGCCGGTCATACTGCTCGATCTGCCGATAAGCAGAGACTACTACAGGAACGTTTTCAACATTCTGAAAATCAGCCCGCAAATCCGATACCGCAGCAAATCAGTAGAAGCTGTGCGGGGGTTCGTTGCAAATGGACTGGGGTATTCTGTCTTGAATCATCGATCAGAAACCAATTTGACTTATGATGGAAGCAGACTTGCAATACTAGAAATATCTCAAATACTGCCTTCGGCCAGAATTGCTGCCATCATTCCTGCGGGTATGAAGCTCCGAAGAATTGTGAAGACATTTATCGAGTACACAAAAGAGCACTTTCGATCCAATCCCAACGTGTCGCACGCCCGTAAACTTGCAATGGGCTCTTTTATTCTTCCATAACGCCCAATCAGCAAATCTGCCGCGCTAAGGCTTTTGGCTGGCCTTGATCAGCCAAGGCGCTGTTTGCCTGGAATATGAGTTTGTGAACGTCGATGTTGGGTGAGGAATGTCCGCTTCAATTCAACAAGCTGAAAAATTTGGTATTCTTACTCAGTTCTCAAATGGGCCAATGGCGAGAATCAACATATGGCACATTGAGCTAAAATCAGTGAGCAATAATATTACCTGCTACTGCATAAAATACTCAAACACAAAACGGGCGCTGACCAGAACCAGAAAAATACCGAAGCTCACTTCCAGAGCACGCTTTGGCAACGCATGGGCGATCCGCACACCAAGAGGAGCCATGAGCATGCTGACGGGCGCGAATATGACCAGACCGATTATAGACACATAGCCAAGCGCCCAAGGGAAATGCAGTAAATACAAGTCTGGACACTCTGCTCCTCGATGCCACCCCGCATAGACGTATCCGACTGCACCAGGAATCGAAATAAGAACACCTACTCCTGCTGAACGAGCTTGAATCACAGCACGTCCGGCTTTCAAGATGTGGTTAAACTGCCTAAGATGGCCTCGGGCTGCGACCGCCTGGTAGTGTTGCCCGATCCTTGGGAAAAAAGGGAGGTGAACATGACACCACGCAACTTCTCGCTTACCGCCGCGATCATCTTCGCGGTCATCGCACTTGTGCAACTGGCCCGGGCCGTTTTCGGCTGGGAAGTGACGATTAATGCCTACGCCGTGCCGCTGTGGTTCAGCTGGGTCGCCTTCATCGTCGCGGCCGGGCTTTCCTACTTCGGCTGGAAGGCCTACGCCATGGGGACGTAGGCATAGGCGCCGTCCTTGGCTTCATCCATGCAGAGGCCGGGATTTGGCCAGTGGTAACCCAGCAGTTTTTTCTTTCCGGTTGAGGCCATGTCGAGCAGTTTCTTGGGGTTGGCGATGGCGGTGTCGTTATCGGTCTCGAAGCCCCAACGGCCATAGGTGTCACTTCGCAGCTGCTTGAGCATCCCCAAAATAGATGCTCCGTAGCTATCGTTTTGTGGTAAGATAAACAAGGAAGAGAACAGAGAAGGGAGAAAACAATGCACACTCGATTGTTCTCCACAGCGCTTTGCGGCGCGGCAATGGGCTTGGCGGTCGCAATGGCGACCTTTCCGGTCCACGCTGCCACCAATCTCAATAGTTCCAGGTCGAACATTTACCGGCTGATTTCGAATGACGCGGATGCGTCCGCATGCATCAAAGCCGGCGGCATAGTGGTTGTTAAGGACGGAAAGCGGGTCTGCAACATGCCTGCGCCGGCCGTCAGGCAGATTTTCCCATCCGGTGCAACTTGAGCATAGCATAGACCGCCTCGTTCGCCGGTGTTGGCACGCCGAGCACGCGACCGAACTCAACCACCTTCCCGGCGAGCCAATCGAGTTCGAGCCGGTTGCCGCGTTCGAGGTCATGCAGAAGCGATGCCTTGAAGGTGGGCGGAGATGACTCGGCGAATTTCATTCGGTTGTCGGCAAAATCGGCCGGTAGCGCGACGCCTTTGGCGCGGCCAACCGTTACAACCTCATGCATCAGCTTGTGAAAGAAAGTGCGCGTATCCGGGTCCTCAAGGATAGGCCCGAGCGCCTTGCGGGTCGTAGCGGTCGCGCCAGACAGTCCGATCAGGAATACGAATTTCTGCCAGCGCTCACGGTTGATCGTGCCCGACAGCGCGATGTCGATCCTGGCCATTTGGGCGACATCGGCGAAGGCCTTGAGCTCTGCATCGGGTTTACCGTCGATGCGCCCAAAGACCATGCGGGCGAACTGGCTGGTGTGCGTGACGACACCCGGCGCGGACATCACCGCAGCAATAAAGGCGGCGCCGGCGACTACATTGTCGGCTCCGAGGATCGGAGCGAGCCGTTCCGCGCTGTCTACACCATTCTGCAGGGTGATCACACGTGTGTCAGGCCCGACCAGCGGGAGAGCTTGTTTGGCCGCCTTCTCGGTGTCCCACAACTTGACCGTAAACAGTACGATATCGACCGGACCGATTTCGGCCGGATCGCCGGTGACGTTTGGATTCGACAGATGAACGTCACCTAGCACGCTTTCGACTTTCAGACCGTTTGTTTTTATGGCTTCGAGATTGATGCCGCGCGCAATGAAAAACACATCGTGGCCCGCCGCGGCCATGCGTGCGCCGAAATAGCCTCCGAGAGCTCCAGCTGCCATCACCGCTATACGCATTTTCCCCGTTAAATCCTGCTTGAGTTGAAGGTTCGCTTAGTTTTCGCAGACGCAAAATATCATGAACTTCTCCAAGGGTCGAGGGATTGGAAGTGTATTAATGCCGCTTTCGCATCTATTCACGGGGAATTTATTACTTCGCGGAGATTTGTGTTCAACGGATAAGAATCAATCGGCAACGTCTGATAAAAAAGTCTGGATTGCCCATTTCCTAATTCAGCCAATATTTTCCATAACGTATTTACGAATTCCGTCCTTTGTTCTCAATCCTTTTTCGAGCAGGGTCGCAGCCTCTGATGTGTCCAAAGCGACCAATTTCATATCTTTTAAAGCAGGAAAATTCATCTCTAGGCTTATTATCGCACCTTCAAGTCCGGCATATGCTTGGAGTGATGCAACAGCCAATTCGCTGAGCGCATTAGTATTGGATATGCAAAGCAATGCTTCCGCTAAGTCCAAAACGCCCAAACACTCGCGGGCTATGGCAAGAGCGGACTCAGCTGCCGCCTTGTAGCCGCGCTGTATTGCTTCCTCCCTGGCTTTGCCCGCTTCCTCAGGTTCTTCCGGCATCATCAAGGCGTCCATGACTTCACCAAAAGCTTGAGGGTCGAGATCAACCCGCTTTAAAAGGCTTCTCGAAAGGAGTTCTGTTTTTTGAAGTGCATCGGTGAGCTGAGCGTGGAAAGCCTCATAACCCTCCTTACCGATACTAAGATTGCAGACCTTAGAAATTAGCCCTGCCGCCAACGCCCCCGAAAGAGCTGCCACACTTCCACCACCGGGCCCAGGCGAATTTGAACTCAACTTTCGGTGAAACTCCTCAATGGGTAATTGACTGAACATAGCTTTCACGCAGTCGGAGCTTTAGCTAATGCTTTTTCCAAAATCCCAGTGCCCGTGACCAGCCAATCGGTCCCGGGCTCATTTAGGAGTTGGACATTCTTGCTTCCGATTACTCGGCAGCCAAGTGTCGCGGCCATCTCTGCGGGCCGCTCTTCGAAATACTCGATACCGTTGTTGTCGAACTGGAGTCCATCTTCGACGTGAAATTGCCAAATCTGTTTGCTGGTCATCCTCGCCGTCTTTCAATATAAGTCTTTTCACACGCAAGCAATTTCAATGTTAACATCTTTCCTGACGGTAGTCAGTCAAATGCTGGATGAAGCAGTTAATGGTTTGGGACGTTACCTGAATACGACTGAATAGAGAGCCGAGCACTATCGACGTGAAGCAGAGAGGGTAGCCAATTGTCACAGTATTTCGCACTTGGCGCCTTGAACGTAATGAGTTTTGGTTGACCCAATTCACGATTCGCTCATGCTGGAGACCTTTGCACGGGACTTGATTTGTGATTCACTATTGAAGTGAATCGTGGAGG
>JANMPF010000032.1:0-2614 GCA_031369725.1 Rhodobiaceae bacterium
AACCTTGGCAACCGCCTTCATGTCAACGGGCGTTGGTGGCATAATGTCATCCATCTTGCGCTTGCGCAGTTCGCGCAGGATATATTCCATGAGCGATGGCCGCTCAAACGGTGTGACGAACTCTCCGCCGGAAATTTCACCCTGCGCAAAATGCAAACGATGATCGTCCGTAAAAACAACTTTCATGAAATCTCCCTCTTCCGCGAGACAGCTTGTCAGAGATTTAAAAAAGTTTCAAATCGGCTAAAGCCCGATCAGTTTATAGTGAATCCAGAATACAATCGTCATTCCGGCGCAAGCCGGAATGACGGAGGAGCGGCTACGACCCAATTAAAACTGATCGGGCGCTAGGCAGCCTTGTCGAGCTTTGAGGATGTTGACATTTCCGGGATCCAGATTGCCGCAACCATGCCCTGCCCGAGTGCCGACTGGCATATCAGCTCGCCACCATGGGCCTCGGCGATTGATTTCACGATCGGAAGCCCCAGGCCCAGACCTTCAGCAATGCGGCCATAGGACATGTCTTCCTGGATAAACGGCTGCAGGCATTCGACCAGTTTCGAAGGTGCAACACCTGGTCCATTGTCACGCACTGAAATGACCGTTGACTGGTCTTCCTTGCGGTGCGCCCAGATTTCAATGGTGCCACCCTCAGCCGAAAACTTGATGGCGTTGTCAACCAGCTTGTAAATCGCCTGCCGCAGCAGATGGCTATCACAATGGATAGACAGATCCTTGCTCGGCTGGGCAATCTTGATGTGAATTTTCTTGGCCTTGGCCGCAGTTTCCAGGCCGATGATGCTGTCATCAAGCAAGTCTGCCATGCTTTCCTCGGAAATGCTGAGGTAGGAAGGCCCTGAAAATGATTTGGACAGTATAAGTATGTCGCTGATCAGGCGGTTCAGGCGCTGTGAGGCACCAACAATATGGTCAAGCTGTTCGGCTTCAATGGCCTCAACCCTGTTTCGCAAGGCCCCGGAAAGCACATCGGTGAGGCCACACAAGGCAACCAGCGGTGTTTTGAGTTCATGGCTTAAAATTCTGAACAGCCCGTTTTTCATTTTGCTGGCAGCAACAGCTTCCGCTTCCGCCAGGCGCAGGTCGCGCTCAATCTGGCCGTTACGGATGACAAATTTTGCATGGTAAACAAATTGCGCCCAGTTGATGGGTTTGGTGACAAAGGAAGAAGCGCCGAGGCGGTAAGCCTCCTCAATGGAAGCGCGGTCATCATTGCCGGTTGAAATAATGACGGGCAAATCCACCGTGCGCGGGTGCTGGCGGATATGGCGCAACAGTCCAAAGCCATCAAGCTTTGGCATGCTGAGATCAACAACGGCCAGTGCCAAATCCTTGCGCGCAATGAGATCACAAGCCACTTCACCATCTTCAGCAGTGACCGTGTCATAGCCAAGACTTGCAAACAGCTCAACCAGCACTTCGCAAATCATCGCATCGTCATCGACAATCAACACGCATCTGCGGCGCTGATATCCAGGCGATTGTAAGTCTTCAAATTCCATGCCCACGCATCAATTCCTTCACGTTTGGAATAAGCTTTGGGGCGATGTTTATTAAGAGCGCGTTAGGGGTGGAACTTCTTCAAGAAACATGGTTAGCAAGACCTTAACCAAGCACTGTAAACCTTATTTTCGCCACACCGGATAGATTGAGCCCCACAACCCTGGCAGCCCCTAAACTCAAATCCAGGATCCGCCCCCTGACGAAGGGACCGCGGTCATTTATGCGCACCACAACCGATTTTCCGTTCTTCAGATTGGTCACCATAACCATGGTGCCAAACGGCAGGCTGCGATGTGCTGCCGTCAAGCCGTTTGGGTTGAATCGTTCCCCGCAGGCGGTGCGCTTGCCCGATTTGTAAAACGAAGCCCAGCCAATGAGCGACTTCGCTTCACCCTGCGAGGCAAAACCGCCAAAGGCCAAAAACCCAACCAGCACGCTTGCAAAAATACGCTTCATAACCTGCCCTCGTTTATATATCGCAACGCAAAATAGGGCCGAATATGGCGAGAATAAGACCCGTCTAGATTGCAGCTTCAACCATGATTTCAACGTCAAACTCAGGCGCTGCAAGCTTGGCTTCAACCGTGGCGCGCGCTGGCGTATGACCCTGTGGCACCCACGCATCCCAGGCTTCGTTCATTTGGGAGAATTTACCAATGTCGGTAATCCAGATGTTGGCTTTCAAAATCCGTGTTTTGTCAGTGCCGGCCCTGGCAAGCGTTGCATCAATTTGGGAAAGTATGTCAGCTGTCTGTTCCTTCACCGATTTGCCGGCGGCCTCTTCGGCCACAAAGCCCGCCAAATAGACCTTGCCACCATGAATGACCGCTTCGCTCATGCGCTTGCCAGCGCCAATTCGTGTAATGCTCATTGCTCTCTCCTGTTAAGTGATGCGGGGCTTCTAGCCCGCCTTGAACACTGCTTCAATCACCGCGAGCAAAACTTTTGGCAAGGTCTCGAATGCGTAAGGCGCATGCAGGCGCTCCAGCCAATGGTGATAGTCCCTGCCCCACGGCCCAATATTGATGCAAGGATAGCCTGCTGGCTCAGCCAAGGTAAAACTCGAACCCCAAATCGGCGTGTTTTCAGCAAC
>JANMPF010000039.1:0-1623 GCA_031369725.1 Rhodobiaceae bacterium
CGCCGCGCTGAAATGCGCGACATGCGGTCTTCCGGTGCGGGCCGCCAGCGCCTGGTGTTTCACGCACCTACCCGTGGCCTTATCGGCTATCAGGGTGAGCTTATGTCGGATACCCGCGGCACCGCCATCATGAACCGCCTGTTCCATGCCTACGCACCCTATGTTGGCGACATTGCCGGCCGTCACACCGGAGCGCTGCTCTCCAATGGTGATGGTGATGCGGTGGCCTATGCCATTTTCAACCTGCAGGACCGTGGCCCCATGTTCATTGAACACGGCACCAGGGTTTATGCCGGCATGATCATTGGCGAGCATACCCGTGGCAATGATCTCGAATTGAACGTGATCAAGGGCAAGAAGCTCACCAACGTGCGCGCCTCAGGAAAAGATGAGGCCGTGGTGCTGACACCGCCGATCAAGATGTCACTCGAAAAGGCGCTTGCCTATGTGGGCGATGATGAGCTGGTGGAAATCACGCCAAAATCCATTCGCCTGCGCAAGATCTATCTCGATCCCAACGAGCGCAAACGCATGAGCCGAGCCAAGGAAGCCGCCGACGTTGCTTAACTATTTTGCCGGGCAAAAAGGAAACCCCCATGCGCATCGAAGCCATTTCAATCGGCAAGAACCCACCCAAGGAAGTGAATGTCATCGTCGAAGTGCCAGTGGGAGGTGAGCCCATCAAATATGAGATGGACAAGGACGCCGGAACCCTTGTGGTAGACCGCTTTCTCTATACCTCCATGCGCTATCCTGGAAATTATGGCTTCATTCCCCATACGCTTTCAGGCGATGGTGACCCGGTGGATGTTTTGATTGCCAATCAGCGCATGATTATTCCCGGTGCCGTTGTGGCCTGCCGTCCCGTGGGTGTTTTGAAAATGCAGGATGAAGCCGGAGGCGATGAAAAAATAATCGCCGTCCCCGTGCCCCGCCTCACGCGCCGCTACGAGAATGTTCACAACTATCTCGACCTGCCGGAAATCACGCTCCAGCAGATCGAACATTTCTTTGTGCACTATAAGGATTTGGAGCCCAATAAATGGGTGAAGGTTCTGGGCTGGGGCAATGCGGCCGAAGCCGAGCAGATGATTTTGGAAGGCATCGAACGCGAGAAGGCAGCCAAAAAATAACCTCTATCGTCATCCCGGTGCGCCCACAACTATCCGTCATTCCGGCACGCCACCCCACATTCGTCATTCCGGCGAAAGCCGGAAGGTGGATTCACATTCGAAGTGCAACGGTTTGAGTTGGGGTAGGAATAGCTCGGCTGGGGTTTTGAAGCCAAGACATTTTCGGGGCGTGTTGTTGAGGTGGTTGGCGAGGTCTTGCAGGTCGTCATTTGTAAAGCTGTCTGGGTCGGTGCCAAGTGGGATGTAGCGCCGGATACGACCATTCATGTTTTCGACGCTGCCTTTTTGCCAGGGCTGGTGGGGTTTGCAGAAGTAGGTTTTGATGCCCAGTGGATTGAGGTGATGGTGTAGCGAGAACTCGGGCCCGTTATCCTGTGTCAAGGTGCGACGGAGATTTTCTGGCATGCCTGTAAACCACTGGCTCAATTGATCGCTGACAGGCTTTGCGTGTTTGCCGGGTTGCTTGGCCAAGAGGACAAAGCGGGTGGCC
>JANMPF010000041.1:0-3496 GCA_031369725.1 Rhodobiaceae bacterium
TATCTGCCGTTCATTTTCAGGGCTTGCATCGTGGGACAGCCTCGTTAGTTTGGAAATTTCCGTTGGAATTCCTTAAACCTTAAGACAAACACATTGCGATCCCGTTTGACTGATTGTGAAAATTTTACCGAAAAGCCTGGAGGCCCCGATGTTTTGTTTCCACCCCTATGCAAAGCGCGCTAGTTTGATTTTTCCATGATTGACCCCCTGGAAATCAAATATGCCGGCCTCAAAGACCCCGGAATCCGGGCCTTTATGATTGCTGGCGAGCGCTTTTACCCTGCCAATGCGGTAAATTTTACCATGACAGAACAGCGCCAGTTCTATGACCGGTACTGTGCAAATTTCAGAAAACCCCGGCCCAAGGGCTTGAGTGCCACGGATTTTTTTGTGAAATCCATCCCCTGCCGCCTTTACCAGCCCAGGCAGCTGAGGACCTTTCCCGTCATGCTCTATCTCCATGGTGGCGGCTACGTGCTGGGCGGATTGGAAAGCCATGACGATGTTTGTGCTGAAATCAGCGACCGCGCCAACATCGCCGTTGTAGGGGTGGAGTACCGGCTGGCTCCGGAACACCCGTTTCCGGCAGCTTTCGATGATGCCTGGGCTGTGCTGCAATACTTGGCCACCCAGTACGATGGCATTGTCATTGGCGGCGATAGTGCGGGTGGCAATCTCGCAGCGGCATTGGCACTCAAGGCCCGAGATGAAGGAGGCCCCAAAGTCTCGGGGCAGGTGCTGATCTATCCCGGCCTCGGTGGTGACCTCACCTCAGGGTCTTACATCACCCACGCCAATGCGCCGGGTCATGCGACAAGCGATGTCATCTATTACCGCGACATCTACAAGGGCCATGGTCACAAGTTTGCCGAGCCTTTGCGCGAAACCAATTTTAAAGGCGTAGCGCCAGCCTTCATGGTGGCAGCAGGCCTTGATCCCCTGCGCGATGATTGCGAAAATTATGCGGACAAACTTCGAAGGTCCGGTGTAGCCGTCGAGGTCCGCCATGAGCCACTTTTGGTGCATGCCTTCCTGCGCGCACGGCATATGAGCGAGCCAGCGGGGGCAAGTTTCTCTGCTATAGTCGATGCCGCCCACCGATTTGCCTGTTCCCCACCATGAGGATTCCATGACCATCAAGACAATTAGGAAATTTCCACGCAAAACCCGGGAAATGGAGAACTTCTGGATTTCGATGTCGGACGGCGTAAAGCTGGCAGCCCGCATGTGGATTCCGGTGGATGCCGAAAAAAAGCCGGTGCCCGCCGTGCTGGAATATCTGCCTTACCGCAAGCGCGATGGAACCATTGTGCGCGACGCGCTCACTCATCCCTATCTTGCCGGCCACGGCTATGCAGCAATCCGTGTTGACATGCGAGGCAACGGCGACAGCGAAGGCGTCATGCTCGACGAATACACCATGCAGGAGCAGGACGATGCACTTGAAGTGATCGCCTGGATAGCCCGGCAGAAATGGTCCAGTGGAAAAGTCGGCATGTTCGGCATTTCCTGGGGTGGTTTTAATGCCTTGCAGGTGGCCGCCCGAAAGCCGCCAGCGCTGAAAGCCATCGCCACCATCTGCTCGACGGATGACCGCTATGAAGATGACATTCACTATAAGGGGGGCTGTCTGCTCAATGAAAACCTCGGCTGGGCCGCGACCATGCTCGCCTATTCCTCCCGTCCGCCCGATCCTGAAGTCGTAGGCCCGAAATGGCGCAAGATGTGGATGGAGCGTCTGCGGGCCCAACCCTTCCTGCTGATCAATTGGTTGCAGCATCCGCACCGTGACGCCTATTGGAAGCATGGCTCAGTGTGCGAGAATTTTTCCGCCATCGAAACACCAGCACTCGTGGTCGGCGGCTGGAACGATGCCTATTCCAATGCGATTCCCCGCCTGATGAAAGGCCTTCGCACCACGCGCAAGGCCATTATAGGCCCATGGGCGCACAAATACCCGCATTTCGCCATACCCGAACCGCGCATTGGATTCCTGCAGGAAATGCTGCGCTGGTGGGACCAGTGGTTGAAGGATGAGGCAACCGGTGTTTCGCGCGATCCCGATTACCGTGTGTATGTGATGGACGCGGAAAAGCCCGTCACCTCGAAAACCAAACTCCCTGGCCGCTGGATTGCAGATTCAACATGGGGCCTTGGCAATACTGACGTGAAGAAATGGTTTCTCACCGAGAAAGGAATTTCCGGTGCGGCAGGAAATGAAAGGGCCTTTACCATTTCATCCAGGCAAACCACCGGTGGCGATGGCGGTGAATATTGCATCATCTGGCTCGGCCCTGAATTTGCAGGTGATCAGGCGGCTGATGACGCCCAATCCATAACCTTCGATTCACCCGTTCTCAAAGCTGCCATGGACATTGTCGGCCAGCCAGAAGTTGAAATCGAATTCAGCGTTGACAAGCCGGTTGCTTCTGTTGCCATTCGCCTGAACGATGTCTGGCCAACCGGAGAAGTGTCACGCATCACCTATCACCTGCAAAACCTCTGTATGCGCAACAGTCGCGAAACGCCAACGGCGCTGAATCCCGGCCAGCGTTACTCCATGAAAATAAAGCTGGACGACATTGCCATGCGGGTACCCGAAGGCCACAAACTCCGGGTCAGCATTTCCACGAGTTATTTCCCCATGATGTGGCCAGCCCCCGAGCCTGTCACCCTAACGGTTTTTGCCGGCAAATCAGCCCTGCATTTGCCCGTGCGCAAACACATTGAAAATGAAGCGCCGGTTGTGTGGGCTCCCCCCGAGGCGGCAGAACCTGTTAAGCTGAAGGAAATCAAAAAGCCCAGGCACAGCCGCGAAATCACGGTTGATCCCAAAACCGGCGAGCAGCGCCTGGAAATAGTAGATGACTTTGGCAGCAGTGAAATCCTCGCCCATGGTTTGCAAAACTATGCTGTAGGCCGCGAAAATTATTCGATCATGCCCGATGATCCCCTGTCTGCCAGAATGGAAACCCATTGGACCGAGGAGATGAGGCGTGGGCGCTGGCAGGTGCGAACTGAAACCTATGGCAGGCTTACCGCTACCAAAACCCACTGGGTCGTATGGGGAAAAATCGATGCCTTTGAAGGCAAAAAGAAGGTATTTACCAAGGAGTTTAACGAACAAATTGAACGGAAACTCCAGTGATCCGTGGCGGGATCAATGGCGTAACAGGTAACTGGAGTTCATTGGAAATCCTTAATGCTGGCCGTGTTGCTGCCCATGACTGAGAAGACCAAAGCCCCGAAATCGATTGCCAGCCCGGTCGATTTCGGGGCTTTGCTTGCCGCTGTCGCAAGCGCGCACGACCGTCTGGCCTTTGCAAAACTGTTTGACCATTTTGCCCCGCGGGTGAAAAGCTTCATGCTGCGCAAAGGCGCATCTCCGGAATTGGCCGAGGATTTGGTGCAGGAAACCATGATCACCGTGTGGACCAAGGCATCCCAATTTGCGCCCCAACGCGGCGCTGCCTCGACCTGGATTTTCACCATTGCC
>JANMPF010000330.1:0-1621 GCA_031369725.1 Rhodobiaceae bacterium
ATTTCTTGCATTTAGTTGGCTGAACCAATACTAATTGTGAAAGTTGCAGCTGGATATATTGCACTACAAGGTTGAGCTTTCGATTGTGCAAAAGTCCCAGGCTTGCGATGGTGCATCGAAGTTGCCTTGTGGGGAAGATTAGCGCGTATAAATCAGTTTTGAATACCGGGGGAAGTCAAAGCATGCATAGTTTGGCAAGGGCAGTACCGCCAACTCAAGCCGTGGAACATCCCGAAAACGAACTTCTTGGTGGTTTCATGTTCATTGGCGAACTTGCGGCTGAAACCGGCATTGATCCCAAAACGATCCGGTTCTACGAGCGTGAGGGGCTGCTTTCGCCACCTCGCCACGGGCGGTTTAGAACTTACATGAACTCCGATGTTCGCCGGCTGAAGGACGTTTTGACCATGCGCCGGTTGGGAATTGGCATTGCTCAAATTCGCCTGCTGATCGAGAATGACGCCAACACCATGAATACCAGCCTGATGGCCAACTTGCTCGTAAACCATCTCGAAACATTGCGTGCACGGCAGGCAGAAGTAGCCAAGCAAATTGAGGAAACCTCGTCCATTTTGCTTCAATGCCGCACGGAAAAAGCCGATAGTTTCCAAATTTCACAACGCCGCACGGCCTGAGTTGCAGGTGGGTGCCATGGGTCATGGCCGTTTGATTGCTGCAACGGCTGTGGCACGGGTTTTGCTTTGCTCCGCGCAAACCGGAGAATTTGAGAATGAACTATTGGCGTGGCCAACCAATCGACACTTTGCCCCATTCGCAGATGCAACGCGCCGCCAATGAGGCCATCAACGAACTCATGGGTTTGCGCGAATTGCATAGTCGGCGTGAGAATTATGAAATGCTGGTTTTCAGCTTTGTATTTGGTGCAGCCTTCTCGGGCCTCGCCGTGATTGTCGGAATGCTGCTGCACAAATAGGGGCAATAGCGAAATTCCCTATTGGGGCTCGCGCAACGTAACCATCCCCTCAGCGGAAATCTCTGCCGAACTGGTAACGACAATCCACCTGTCCTGGCGTTTTTCAAAACGTAGCACCTTTCCAATGCCCGGCAGCAGCGCCCCTCTTTCGACCGGCACGGTTATGACTGAACGGCCATTGGTCACATCAACAAAAGCAGTATCGTGAAAAATACTGCGCAGATTATAGCGGAGATGCTGATCTTTTTGCTGAAGGTCCGCCGCTCCGCGACTGGCCTCTTTGCCGCTGCCAGCAGGTTTTGTGACGCTGCCTGTCACGATGGGATCAAGCAAGTCATGCCTGCCAAGCTTGGTTCGTGTGGTATCAAAGGGCTCCAGAGCCACAGTAACCGCCTGGGCACTGTCATTTCCGTCAGACGGGCCGTACATCGCCATGTACCAGGCAAAAGAAGCTGAAAAACCGGCAAGCACAATTGACACCACGTTCAAGGCAATGTCGCCGAATGCAAGCGGGGTTCCTGGCCGTGCTTTCAAAATCGCCCTCCTCATGCGCAAAGCGCCGTTGCAGCCATCTGAGGCCTGATTGCTTGCGCCGATCTTGTGCGCTTGAGAACAGCTGCCATGTCCTGTCGAAATGTGCGCCAGTTTCACGAAAGCAATATTGGGCAACCTTGTCCCCGTCAGAAT
>JANMPF010000385.1:0-3677 GCA_031369725.1 Rhodobiaceae bacterium
TGTGCTGTCGCACTGGGTTCGACGTATTTTTTTATCCACGCACAAGGCACAAAATCTGTTCATGATGTGAGCAAAGAGGAAGCTGCGGCCGTTGAATTCATCAAAACCGATATGGTCAGTGTTCCAGTCATCAGGACTGGCAAAGTACAGGGATATCTCGTCACGCAGCTTTCGTTTGCGGTCAGCCCGGCTGAGACCGCAAAGCTGTCGTTTGAACCAACACCCTACCTTGTCGATACGGCTTACCGAACCATCTATGAAAATTCCGTGGTCGATTTCTCACACCTGCAACCACAGGATTTGGGAAGTCTGGTCAAAAAAATTATCGATGCAGCCAATGCCAAGCTGGGTGCCGCGGTTGTGAAAGACGTGCTGTTGAATGAGATCAACTATGTGCCGCGCGAAGAGGTTAGAACCAACTGGGTGAAGAAAAAAGAATAATGCAAGTGAAGCCCTTATCTGGCGTGGCACCTGGGGCAGCGCCCGGAACCACGCCATTTGGCCAAAGCCAGCGGATGGAACTCATCGCCGAACTGATGAACAAGCCATCGAAGAGCGGTTCAGCCCTCACGCGCACGGAGCCCCTGCTAACTCTCCTAAATGACACCGAAACCCTGTCACGGTTTATCCGCTATTCGGGATTGTCAGAAGAAATGAGTGCTGCGCTTTTGCTTGATATTGCAAAATCGGCCACGCCCGGCGTGCGCCTCTCGGCCCGTTCGATGGCAGAGGTGGGCGAGATACTCACCAGAATGAAGCCGACAACGGCAGGGATCAAGGTTTCCTACGGGGCTATTGCAGGGTTTGGCGAGCTGGGATGCAAGCCTGCCCAAAGCAATATCAACGCCAGTGAAATAAATGCAGGCTCTCGTGATGGCATGGGACTATTTATGCCATTTTCGCCTACCCAAACGGATTTCAAAAATGCGATTGATGACCTTGAGGAGCGTGGTCCCGGCAGCGAAGATCATGGGCAAAATGTTGCCCCTGGCTGGTTCACGCCAATCGACCCGGATTATGAAAAAATCCAGGGGATTTCTGGTGTGGCATACATTGTATTGACCTGTTTGACCGGAATACTGGTCTTTGGAATTTTCGCGGTATTTCATTAGGGGGCGGGCCGGCAAGTCGATGCCGGCCCGCAGTTTGCGTGAACTTGCCTGCATGGTGTACTCAGCGCTGGGCTTTTCCTGTGCTCTGCCGGGAAATTATTCTATAGCCCAAATCAATTTGCGTAGGACGTGCATTGGACTTGCCTGAGATAATTGCAATTGCCGTTTCGGCAGCAAGCCTGCCCAATTGATGACGATGGGTTACCACTGACGACAGGGCAGGCGATGCATAGGCTGCAAATTCAAGATCATGGAAGCCCAATATGGAAATGTCACCGGGAACCTGCAGTCCAAGGCTCCGGCATTTCATCAGGGCACCCAGGGCCAAGTTGTCATCAATGCAAAACAGCGCTTCGGGAATTTTCCCGTTTTCAGCAAGTTCTCCCATAATGGCAGAACCCAGTGCTATTGAACTCTGCTGGGGATTGGCGGCCAGCAACCCGTCGCTGGAAAGACCAGCATGTTCCATTGCCTGACGGTATCCGCTGAATCTTGCGGCAGCGCGCACGTCACGATGACCGACAACGAAGCCAATTCTGCGATGTCCCAAATCGACCAAGAATTGGGTTGCATCGTAGCCCGCGCGCGCCTGGGAAAGGCCAATGTTGATGTCGATGGGATCGTCCGTCAGTTCGAAGGTTTCAATCACAGGAACTTTCGACTGCTGCAAAAGACGACGTGCCATCGGTGTGTGGTCGACCCCAACAATGATGATCGCCTCAACGCGCTGACCCACAAGGGTTCGAATCGCATCCTCTTCCTCGTTTACGGAATAGCGGCTGTTAACAACAACAACCTGAAAGCCAGAACCCAGGAACACTTCATGCAATGCCAACAAGTATTCAGCAAAGATCACGTTGTAAAGGGTTGGCACAATTACACCTACCGAATGACTTCGAGATGACGCCAACCGGCTTGCAGCAAGATTTGGAACATAGGCAAGTTTGTGCACTGCCGCATCGATGCGTTGGCGCAATTCAGTTGAAACTGCGTCTGGCTTGCGCAATGCACGCGAAACCGTGATCGGACTTACTTTCGCAAGCCTTGCCACGTCGTCCAATGTTTTTCTCTTCCGCGCGATTTTTTCCCCCTGGCAATTCTGCTCTGCCAGAAACCTGACCGTGAATCCATAACGTGTAAAACCTCTTTCTTCAACATATTTGACAGCGCTGTCATTTTGGTACTAGTCTTGGCAATCCCGCTGAAAGTTTTAACGCTCCGAAAAATTCGGATGATCAACCGGGATGGCCAATCGGAATCAACCGATGGCTCCAACTGGGAGGTATTTTCTATGGCGTTTTCACGCAGCTTGAGTCACATCTTTGCATTGGGCGTGTCAGCCTCGCTGTTTGCAGCATTTGCTGCTTCGGCACACGCTCAGCCCGAAATTGTTGCTGGTCCAGCAGCCCAGCCTGAGTGCTTTGTACCTTGGGCAGCTGATACCAAATTTTTCAAATTCCCCAAAAAAGAAGGCAAGTACCGCATTGCGCTTGCCAATGGCTATATTGCCAATACATGGCGCATTCAAATGATCCAAACTGCGAAGGCCTATGCGGCCCAGCCGGATGTTGCTGCCAAACTGAAAGAGTTCAAGGTTGTTTCAACCGGTGAAGATGTGCCAGCGCAAATCTCCGCCATCAATAACTTCATTGACTCCGGTTATGATGCAATCATCGTCAATGCGCAAAACCCAACGGCATTCGGACCCGTAATCAAGCGGGCAAAGGAGGCAGGCGTCGTGCTTGTGGCTTTCGACAATATTCTTGACACACAAGACGCGATCAACGTGAACGTGGATCAGAAGGGTCTTGGGGTGTTGTGGGCAAACTGGCTGATCAAGAATGTTCCCGATGGCGGCAAGGTTCTTGAAGTTCGCGGTGTTGCCGGAACATCGGTTGATACCGACCGCCACAATGGCATTCACGAAACATTGGATGCTTCAGGCAAAAAGTGGGCCGTGACGGAAGTTGTGGGCAAATGGGACGATGGTGTTGCGCAAAAGGCGACAGCAGATGCCATTGCCACCAACGGACCGTTCGCGGGCATCACCGCACAGGGTGGTGACACTGGCGTTGTGCAGGCAATGATCGATGCCAAGCATCCTTTTGTGCCATTTGGCGGTGAAACTGAAAATGGCTTCCGCAAATTCTGTGCCGCCCATGCTGCCGATGGACTGAAATGTTCGTCAGCGGGAACGGGCCCAGCGCAAGTCGCGGTTGCCATCAAAACGGCAATTGCAGCTCTTGAAGGCGAAGTTGTTCCACAGTCGATTAAGTTGCCGTTGGCAATCGTTGAAGATCCAAACTTCAAGGCAGGCCAGGACTTTTTCCCCGATCAATCCGACAATTTCTTCGTCGGCAATGCCTTCCCAACCTGCGGCATCAATTTCACCGCCCAGGAAATCATGGGTCAATCGAAAGAGAACCAGTAGTTTGATCTAGACTCCCGAGAGGCGTCGTGGAAGAAATTCCGCGGCGCCGTTTTTGGTTCGTGATCACACTGGAGGGGTCCCTTGGCCGAAGCTACACCAATGTTGCGGATGGAAGGCGTGTCGAAACGCTATGG
>JANMPF010000396.1:0-2897 GCA_031369725.1 Rhodobiaceae bacterium
GAAAAATCCGGCCAGAAACAGGCGGCTTGGCGCACCGACCCCAAGCGTTCGGGTGCTGGTGGATGTGTTGGTGACATTGGCACCCACACCTATCAGTTGGGTTGTTTTGTTTCGGGTCTCAAGCTTGATGAACTCTCGGCCGATCTTGCGAGCTTTGTGAAGGGTCGCAAGCTAGATGACAACGCCCATGTGATGTTGCGTTACAAGGGCGGCGCAAAAGGCATGATCTGGGCGAGCCAAGTGGCACCCGGCCACGAAAACGGCTTGAAAATCCGCGTGTATGGGACCAAGGGCGGATTGGAATGGGTGCAGGCGGACCCGAACTATCTTTGGTACACACCGTTTGGCGAGCCGAAGCGTTTGATTACCCGCGGTGGTGCTGGTTCCAATGCGGCATCTGCCCGCGTTACGCGCATTCCGCCGGGCCACCCTGAGGGCTATCTGGAAGGTTTTGCCAATATCTACACGGAAGTTTCACGTGCTGTAAAAGCCAGGCGGATGGGCAAGAAGCCCGACAGCCAGGTGGATTTTCCTGGCATTGCCGATGGGGTTGCCGGCATGGCCTTCATTGAGGCGTGCGTGAAATCCTCCGCCAAAAACGGCAAGTGGATGAAGGTCTGATCGTGCGACGCAATATCGCAAGCTTATTTATTGTGCACTGCACCATTTTATGACATAAGACCTCTATCTGCTTAATCCTGATGCGATGAGGACCGATATGACACTTGCGAATAACGTGATTGCTGGTCGTGACCAGCTTATTGCCGATTTGGCGTTCCACCTGTGGGAAGAAGAAGGCCGCCCTGAGGGTCGTGCCGAAGACCATTGGTTGCGTGCTGCTGTGCTGGTTGATGAAGAAGTGCCCAAGAAGGTTGCACCAAAAAAGCCAGCCGCCAAGAAGGCCCCAAAGAAATAGTTTTCCCGGCGATTCTCCCTGAAACTTAGCCGATGCGGTCGCAAAACCGTATCGGCCATTTTTTGATGTGCGTACCTCTTCCCATGAGCGACAATTAGCTTATAAGACCCCCCGATCCCATTTAATCCAACGGAGAAGGTAATGGCTAAGGTACGTGTAGCAATAAACGGTTTCGGTCGCATCGGGCGCAATGTTGTGCGTGCCATCTATGAATCAGGCCGCACAGATATTGAAGTTGTGGCCGTCAATGATCTTGGTCCGGTTGAGACCAACGCGCATTTGCTGCGCTATGATTCCGTACACGGCCGCTTTCCCCATGCTGTGAAAGTCGAAGGCGATTCCATCAACATCGGCACCGACAAGTTCAAGGTCACCGCCCATAAGGATCCAGCGCAATTGCCATGGAAGGACTTGGGCGTGGACATCGCGCTCGAATGCACCGGCATTTTCACTTCGAAAGACAAGGCTTCAGCGCATTTGACCGCAGGTGCCAAACGCGTTCTCGTGTCAGCCCCTGCCGATGGTGCCGATTTGACGGTGGTTTACGGCGTGAACCACGACAAGCTCACACGCGACCATATCATTGTATCCAACGCCTCCTGCACGACAAACTGCCTGGCTCCGGTTGCCCAGGTGCTGCATGCAGCCGTTGGCATTGACCATGGCTTCATGACCACCATTCATGCCTACACCGGCGACCAGCCAACCCTGGATACCATGCACAAGGATTTATATCGTGGGCGGGCTGCTGCCATGTCGATGATCCCCACATCAACGGGTGCTGCCAAGGCAATCGGCCTGGTTATTCCCGAGCTCAAAGGCCGCCTCGATGGCACGTCCATCCGCGTGCCAACGCCGAACGTGTCGGTTGTTGATTTCAAGTTCGTGGCAAAGCGTGCAACGACGATTGAGGAAGTCAATGCCGCCATCAAGGCGGCTGCCGAAGGCCGCCTCAAGGGCATTTTGGGTTACACGCTGGATCCCAATGTTTCCATCGACTTCAACCATGATCCCCATTCATCCACCTTCCACATGGACCAGACCAAGGTTGTTGAGGGTACCCTGGTTCGCATCCTGGCGTGGTACGACAATGAATGGGGCTTCTCAAACCGCATGAGTGATACCGCCGTTGCCATGGGCAAATTGCTCTAGCCACATGACGCGCCCGCTCATCATATCGCCATCCATTCTGGCTGCTGATTTTTCCAGGTTGGGCGACGACGTGCAAGCGATAGACAGGGGTGGGGCCGATTGGGTGCATGTGGATGTGATGGATGGGCATTTTGTGCCCAACATCACGTTTGGTGCGCCCGTCATGGCGTGCATCAGGCCAGTCACAAAAAAGCTGTTCGACGTGCACCTGATGATTGCACCCGCCGATCCCTATCTTGAGCAATTTGCCAAGGCGGGTGCCGACATCATCACCGTTCACGCCGAAGCCGGCCCGCATTTGGACCGCTCACTGCAGGCCATCCGCGCAATGGGCAAGCGGGCGGGCGTTGCCCTCAATCCGGCAACGCCTGCAGCGGCCATTGCCCATGTGCTCGACCGGGTTGATCTTGTGCTGGTGATGACGGTGAATCCGGGCTTTGGCGGACAGGCCTTTATCAAGGCAATGCTGCCGAAGATTTCCGAGGTGCGCCATATGGTGGGCGGGCGTAACATCGATATTGAAGTGGATGGCGGGATTACGACAGAGACCGCTGGTCTGGTGGTGAAGGCCGGGGCCAATGTGCTGGTGGCGGGTTCGGCGGTGTTTAAGGATGCCGACCATGCGGCCAATATCAGGGCTTTGCGAAATGCTGCTACGAGTGTTTCCGCGTGAAGCCAGGGTTATAGGCCTATCCTACCCAACTCGTCATCAAAATCTCTCCATGGTCGGGCTGGACCCGACCACCCCCACTTCGTCATTCCGGTGCAAGCCGGAAGGTGGATTCACATTCGAAGTGCAACGGTTTGAGTTGGGGTAGGAATAGCTCGG
>JANMPF010000414.1:0-3255 GCA_031369725.1 Rhodobiaceae bacterium
CTCTCATTGTAAATATTCGGCATGTGTTGATGGGTGCTTCATTGTCGCGCCACATGGTTGGCATTGACAGGCGCTGGCACGCAATCATGATGTTTCTCATGGCGGATGAGAACTGGGCGTTTTCAGAACGTCGCGCGCCTAGCGTGCCACTCACGCCCGGGTATTACTTTGGGCTCGCCGTTCCCATGTGGTTGACCTGGAGTTTTGCTTCGCTGTTTGGAGCCATTGTTGGCCGGTCATTTGGCGATCCTGCCACCTATGGTTTTGATTTTGCATTCTCGGCGATGTTCATTGGCATTCTTGCAGGTTTCTGGAAGGGTTCGCGCACGGGGGCCGTATTGGGGGCAAGTGCAATTGCTGCAGCTTTGGCAAAACTTTATGTCCCGGGTGCGTGGTACATTGTGATTGGCGGAATTGTTGGCGTGTCGGTTGCGGCATTTCTTTACAAGGAGGGAGACGCCACATGAACGCTGCGATCCCGGCGATTTTGGGAATGGCCCTGGCAACCTTTGCCACCCGTGCCAGCGGGCTTTACCTGATGCGTGGCGTGGTTGTGACGGGACGGTTGAAAGCGGCACTTGATGCCTTGCCGCCTGCCATTCTCGTGGCAGTAATCGCACCGACAATTTTAACTATTGGATTTGCCGAGACTATTGCGGGGGCGATTACAATAGCGGCCGCATTCCTGCGTCTGCCGCTTGCCGCAGTTGTGGTGGTTGGTGTGGCAAGTGTTGTGGTGTTGCGGCTGGCTCTCAATTGAACGGTGCGCAGGCGTATTTCAGCCAATCCAACTCCACGCCCGATAGATGATCACCCACTTCCTTCAGCACGCGCGCGTGGTAGGTGTCGAGCCAGTGAAGCTCATCACGGGTGAGGAGTTTTGTATCGATCAAACGGCGTTCGATGGGGCAGAGGGTGAGTGTTTCAAAACCCATCATGGGGCGTTCACCGCCGGCAATGTCTTTGGCTGCGTGGATGAGCAGCAGGTTTTCAATGCGGATGCCGAAATCACCCTGTTTGTAGTAACCAGGCTCGTTGGAGAGGATCATGCCGGGTTCCAGCGTGGTGCGATCGGATTTGTTAATACGGGCCGGGCCCTCATGAACGGAGAGATAGGAGCCAACACCGTGGCCGGTGCCATGATCGTAATCCAAACCGGCCGACCACAGGCTGGCCCGCGCCAGTATATCCATTTGTGAGCCGCAGGTACCTTTGGGAAAGCGCAACACGGAAATGCCGATCATGCCCTTGAGCACCCGGGTGAAACGGTCTTGCATTTCGGAAGTGGGTTTTCCCACTATGACGGTGCGGGTGATATCCGTGGTGCCATCCTGATATTGGCCACCGGAATCGATGAGGAAAATGCGGTTCATTTCGAGGGGCAGGCAGTTATCGGCATCGACATGATAGTGCGGGATGGCGGCATTGGGACCGGCACCGGCAATGGTGTCGAACGACAGGTCGAGCAGCATGCCGGTGTCTTTGCGGAACTGCGCCAGCCTTTCAGCAACGGACCATTCGGTAAGGCCGCCTTTGGGTGCAGCACTTTCCAACCAGCACAGGAAGCGCGACATGGCAACGCCGTCACGGCGGTGGGCAGCGCGGGCGCCTTCCTGCTCAGTTGGATTTTTTCTGGCCTTTGGCAAGATGCAGAGATCGGTGGCGTTGATGATCCTGGCCTTGCCGAGCGCTGACCTGATTTTTGCGGGGGCCCAGGTGTTATCGATTTGCACGGTGGATTTGGCCAGTGCTTTCAACGCAGCTTCAAGTTCCGCTGGCTTCCTGATGATCACCGATTTTTTGAGGTGGGCTGCCACATCTTCCGGCAGCTTTGCCTTGTCGATGAAGAGTTCCGCCTTGCCCTTGCGCTTCAGAATTGCATAGGCAAGTACCACGGGTGTGTAGGGCACATCATGGCCGCGGATATTGAAGGCCCAGGCAACCGTGTCGGGCTGGGTGAGAACCGTTGCATCGGCTCGGGCTGTGGCTAAAAGTTTTGAAATCATCGCAAGCTTGTCGGCAACGCCAAGGCCGGCAAATTGCATGGGTTGAACTGACAAGGCTTCAACCGGCCGCGCGGGCTGATCTTCCCAAATTGTGTCGATGGGATTGGTGGTGACGGGTTGCAGCCTGGCACCGGCCTTGGCGCAAGCTTCGCCAAAACGCTTGGCTTGATCAGCCGTCAACAACCATGGATCATAACCCAGCACGTCGCCTTTTTTGAGATTGGCCGCGATCCACGCAGCTGGCGGTTCGTCAATGAGGTGTTGGGGGGTGAAAAGTTTGCTGTCGACCTGGGTTCGGACCTGAATGGTGTAACGGCCGTCCACAAAGATGGCACCTTTCTTCAAGGTGAGAATGGCCAGGCCCCAGGAACCGGCAAATCCGGTGAGCCATTTCAGCCGTTCGGCGTAGGCTGCCACGTACTCACCCTGGAACTCGTCCTGGCGGGGAATGATGAAGCCGGTGAGCTTCTGTTTCTTCAAAACTTGTCTTAATGCAGCAACGCGGGAGGTGTGAATCATGGCAAAAGCCTAACCGCCTTTGACCATTTGGGCAAAAGGAAATACTTGCATCCTGCGGCAAGATGATGCATATGATTTTGATCGAAAATTGGGCCGGACGAATGGCCGCTTCGCTGTCCGTTGAGGGCTGCGTGCATGCAAGGAATCCTCCAACAATCGACTACACGGGTCTTTATGCGCTGCATTTTGCATTGTGTGGAGGCTTTTTGATAACCCAATTGAAGGACGATCCCATGAATACGGGTACTGTAAAGTGGTTCAATGAGCAAAAAGGCTACGGCTTTGTTCAACCTGATAACGGCAGCAAGGACGTTTTCGTTCACATTTCTGCCGTTGAGCGCGCCGGTTTGCGCACTCTCAAAGAAGGCCAAAAGGTTTCCTTTGAAATCGTAACCGACAAGCGCACGGGCAAGAGCTCGGCTGGCAATCTTACTGCCGTTTAATCGCTAGCAATAGATTTGCGAATTACGGTGCCCGACCAATAGGTCGGGCATTTTTTATTTGTGCAGCGCAATATCAAAAATTCCAAATTTTCATGCAAATTTAGCATGACTTAAGGTGGAAAATATGCGCGATTTGGCAAGACTCCGTGCCATGAAACTTCATAATCGATTAATAATTGTGACTGAATAATGGCATTTTTGTTGCTATATTACTGTATTTCAATAACAAATGGCCAATCCCGCCGATTTACGTCCAAGTTTAAAAAGTTTAAATTTAGGTATGCGTC
>JANMPF010000449.1:0-3654 GCA_031369725.1 Rhodobiaceae bacterium
GAGAACGTTGCAGGGTTTGCGGCGCGCAGTTTTTTATAGAAGGCCAGTGCATCAAAGCCATCGGGAATTTTCGCACTGAAGCATTGCGAGATATTGGCCTGGAAAATATCCCCTGCAAGAATGAATTCGATCGCTCGGGCAACTGCTGCCTCATATTCGGGGCGCGTAAAATTGGATGACCAGTTTTCAATTGTCGATGCGCCAGGCGGCACTGGCTTTTGTTTCAGCAGTTCTTCCAGTTCATCGGCGCGTTCCACCTCACGCGTTGAAATAATCCACGCCCGCTCCTGCAAATGGTCAAAGGCAACGCCCACGTCGTAGACATGCAGCATGAGATCGGGACACAATGTTGGAAACTGCGGAAGCCGTGTACGGCTTTCAAGACTGCGGCCGAAATCATAGGAAATATAGCCGGCAAGACCTCCCTGAAACGGCGGCAGGCCAGCCATAAGGGGCTGGCGGTTCTCGTTCAGGATGCGGTCGAGCAAATTCAGCGGCGTGTCATGCTGCACCACGTCATCGAGGGTCACGCGTCCGTTCTCGACTTTGAGCGTGTCTGCCGGATTGCATGCCAAAAACGAGTAGCGCCCCAGCTTTTCCGCCCGCATGGTGCTTTCAAACAGGGTGAGATGTTGTTGCCCGCGCAGGCGCATGGCAAGCTGCAACGGCTCCCAATAGACAATTTCGCGGGCGTGGGGCTGGGTGTGTTTCATAACGCCTGTGATATAAGACTGGCAGCCCGCAACGTCCAAGACTATTCCTTGAGCATGACCTCCGATTCCACCAACATTGCCGATGTGCTTTTGCCGTTGGCACTGGAAGGCCCTTATTCCTACCGCATTCCCGCTGGCTTGGATGTGGGGCTGGGCACTTATGTGAATGTGCCGCTTGGCCCCCGCACACTGGTTGGCGTTGTTTGGGCACTGAAAACACAAGCCCCGCAAGGCACCAGGTTGCGCGACGTGATCAGCCGTTACGACATGCCAGCGATGAGCGACACGCATCGCAAATTTGTGGATTGGCTGGCCGATTATTATGTGGAGCCCAAGGGTAATGTCTTGCGCATGGTGTTGCGCTGTCCCGGTGCCTTTGAGGAAGCCAGGGGCCAGGTGGCCTATCGTGCGTCGGGCCAAGCCGCCGGGCGCATGACAGCCCAACGCCAGCGCGTGCTTGCTGTGGCGTCCGAAGGCTTTGCCATGCGGGGCTCCGAATTGGCGCAGGCTGCAGGCGTTGGAACTTCGGTGGTGAAGGCATTGGCCAAGGACGGCGCGTTGGAAACCGTAGCCCTGCCGGCGCTGAAAGCCTTTCAGGCACCTGATCTCAATGCGGGCAGCCTCACACTTTCAAAGCTGCAACGGCAGGCAGCCGAGCTCTTGCGCGCCACCGTCACATCACGTTCGTCAAAAGTCATCCTGTTTGATGGGGTTACAGGCTCGGGCAAAACCGAGGTTTATTTTGAGGCGATGGCGGCAGCCCTCGCAGGTGGCCACCAGGTTCTCTTGCTGTTGCCCGAAATCGCCCTTACCGCCGGATTTATTTCCCGTGTTGAAACCCGCTTTGCCTGTGAGCCGGCCCAATGGCATTCTGACCTGCGGCCCCGCCAGCGCGAACGTGTCTGGCGCGGGGTTGCAACAGGTGAGGCAAGGATTGTGGTGGGTGCCCGTTCTGCCCTTTTCCTGCCATGGAAAAAGCTGGGTCTCATCGTGGTAGATGAAGAACACGATAATGCCTACAAGCAGGATGAAGGTGTGCCCTACCACGCCCGCGACATGGCGGTACTTTATGGGTCGATCGGCAAGTTTCCGGTCATCTTGTCATCGGCCACCCCATCGCTTGAATCACTGGTGAACGCTGATCGCGGCCGCTATGGCCATGTGAAACTGCTGGACCGGCATGGCCGTGCCGAACTTCCCGAAATCAGTCTTGTCGACATGCGGGTGACCCCGCTTGAAACCGGGGCATGGCTTTCTGCACCACTTATTGCAAACATCACCACGACCTTGACAGCCGGTGATCAAGCCTTGTTGTTCCTCAATCGCCGGGGTTATGCGCCAGTGACCGTGTGCCGCGCCTGCGGCCACCGCATGGATTGCCCCAATTGTGCGGCCTCTCTTGTTGAACACCGTTTCCGCCGCCAGCTCATGTGCCATCACTGCGGTCACCACGAACCTATCCCCAAGGCCTGTCCCGCCTGTGGGGCGCAAGACAAGCTGGTGCCCTGCGGCCCCGGCATCGAACGGCTTGCCGAAGAAGCGGCACGACGCTTTCCGCAAGCCCGCATCGCCATTCTTTCAAGCGACCTTTCACGCGGCGTTTTCCTGCGCGATGTGATCAGGGACGTGGCGCGTGGTGACTACAATTTGATTATCGGCACCCAGCTCGTGGCCAAGGGCCATCACTTTCCAAACCTCACATTTGTGGGCGTTGTCGATGCGGATTTGGCCTTGGAATCGTCTGATCCCAGAGGCGGCGAACGCACCTGGGCATTGATGGCGCAGGTCGCGGGCCGTGCCGGCCGTGGCGAAAAACCGGGCCGCGCCCTGGTGCAGACCCATGTGCCCGAGCATCCATTGATGCAGGCCCTCAAGCAGGCTGACCGCGAAAGCTACTTGACCCAGGAGAAAGCCATTCGTGAAAATGCCTGCCTGCCGCCCTTTGGCAGATTGGCGGCGGTGATTGTTTCTGGCCCCGATGCCACCGAAACTGAACGCTTCGTGCGTGAGGTGGCGCGCGCTGCGCCAACGGGTGAAACCGTAACAATTCTGGGTCCGGCCCCTGCCCCCATCCACATCGTGCGCGGCCGCCATCGCTGGCGCCTTCTCGTCAAAGCCCCGCGCGAGGTGAATATTCAGTCCTTCCTGCGAATGTGGTTGCACAACATAAGACCCAAGGGATCACTGCGCCTCGACATTGATGTTGATCCCTATAATTTCCTGTGAAATCACGTCTCTAAAAAAATTCCTCGGCTAAGAATTTAATACTTGACAGCGTACGGTCCCTTGGCTATAAACGGCTATTCTCCAAAATTGTAAGTCACCCCGTGAGCGCAGGGCCCCTTGAAACAGGGGTATCGCTGAAATCCAATCGGCTGCCGTGTGCAAGCCATGGTGCCACACGGAACGGCGCAGCCGGAGAATGTTCAGCCAAACCTAACTGAACCGCCACTCAATGCGGTGCCGGAAGACTTCGCCGGGACGTAATATTGAACTTGGAAAATTCTTGTGGTTGGGCGCATCGGGATAATTCTGCGGCTCGATCGCAATGGAATTATGTTGCACCAATGGGCCATATTTTCCAGGCATCTTCGGCCCGAAATGATCAGCGGTGTAGAACTGGATGCTGGTGTCGGTCGTGTAAACTTCCATCACCCGGCCGGATTTGGGATCGCGCAATGTAAGACCCTTGCGCAATGTGCCACGTGCACCCCTGAGACAAAAACACGTGTCATAGGGTTGGCCAACTTTGCGCAGCTTGCGGAAATCAAACGCAGTCCCCGTCACATCCCTGATCTCGCCCGTTGGCAGTTTGGGTCCCTGCAAGGGCAAATAATGGTCGGCCGGCATTTCAACTTCCTGGTCAAGCCCTGAACCTTCGCCCGCCAAATTCCAATAGGCATGACTGGTAAGATTGATCACTGTTGGCTTTGATGTCGTC
>JANMPF010000464.1:0-11711 GCA_031369725.1 Rhodobiaceae bacterium
CAAATACCGCGCTGGCGTTGCTGACGGCGGCAACATGCGCCCGTGCTGCCTCGCCGGCAGCGGCACCATCGGCGCGCATGATTGCTGTGACGATTGCATCGTGTTCCTCCCAGGATTTGGAGAGACGGTCACCGATGCGGAATTGCGCGCGCCGGAATGGCGCAAGACGGCTTCGGGTGAGTGTCACCAACTCGAAAATGTGCTTGCTGTGGGCACCCTGGTAGAGCCTGGTGTGAAATCCGGTGTTGTAGATCTCATAATCTTCCTCGGCACCGAGATGCACGAGCCGCGCCGATGCGTGGTGTTCGTGCTCCAGCGTCATGCGTTCGTTGACGCTCATGCGCGCGGCGGAGAATCGTGCGCATATGCCTTCCAGTTCGGCCATGCTTTCGAACATCGATGACAGATGCTCCTGGCTGACGACGGCGACGATGGCGCCACGATTGGGCCGCCGGTCCACAAGTCCCATTGCCCCCAACTGGGCCAGCGCCTCGCGGATCGGGGTGCGCGAAACCTGGAAACGTTCAGCCAGCGAAGCTTCGTCAAGCTTGCTACCTGAGTGAAGTGCTCCGGTCACAATATGGTCGGCGATGGCCCGCACCATATGGTCGACTGTGGTTCCTGCCCTGACGAGGTGCTTCCTGACTTTCAAAACATCTCCCTCACACTTGACTCCCACAAATTATCGGTATGACTTTATTTTAATCAGCTTGTCAACAAGTTCAAAATTTATGCAAGTAATTTCACCTATGCGACTTTTATGAGCATCGAGAGAAAATTTAGAACTGTAATCGTTGAATTAATTGCACTTTTCATATGGCATCTAAATTGCATACACTTTCTTAACAAGACCTTAATCGACGCAAGCCAACCCAATCAGGAGTGTAATATGACCAAGAACTTCATGCTTTCCCGCCGCCAGCTTCTCAAGACCTCCGCTGCCGGAACGCTGCTCGGCCTTGCACCAACCGGCCTGCTGTCGCGGCCGGCCCTCGCTGCGGCGGCTACCGTCGGCTTCATCTATGTGGGTCCCAAGGACGATTATGGTTACAATCAGGCCCATGCCGAAGGTGCTGCGGCACTCAAGGGCATTGCCGGTATCACGGTGGTCGAAGAGGAAAATGTCCCCGAGACCGTTGATGTCCAGAAGACCATGGAGAGCATGATCAATCTTGATGGCGCGTCGCTGATTTTCCCGACTTCGTTTGGCTATTTCGACCCGCACATGCTGGCCATGTGCGCCAAATTTCCAGCCGTCCAGTTCCGCCATTGCGGCGGCATGTGGAACAAGGACAAGCACCCGATGAATGCCGGGTCGTATTTCGGCTACATCGGCATGGGCCAATATCTGAACGGCATTGTCGCCGGTCACATGTCCAAGAGCAAGAAGATTGGCTTTGTAGCGGCAAAGCCAATCCCGCAGGTGCTGCTCAATATCAACTCCTTCCTGCTGGGTGCGCGCGCCGTTGATCCAACGATCACAGTCCAGGTCATTTTCACTGGTGAGTGGTCGCTGGCGGTCAAGGAGGCGGAAGCCACCAACGCACTGGTCGATCAGGGTGCCGACGTCATCACCTGCCATGTCGACAGCCCCAAGGTGGTGGTCGAAACGGCGGCGGGGCGCGGCGCCTATATCTGCGGCTATCATGCCAACCAGAGTCCGCTCGCACCCGACAAATACCTCACCGGAGCAGAATGGGCCTGGGGCAATGTCTACAAGACCTTCATCGACAAGCTGTTGGCTGGCGAGCCACTGCCGAACTTCACCCGCGGCGGCCTGGCTGACGGCTTCGTCAAGATGAGCCCTTTGGGACCTGCCGTCAGTGCTGCAGCGCGCACCCAATTCGACGGCACGCTGGCAGACATGATGAAAGGCGGCTTCTCCGTCATCAAGGGGCCGCTCAAGAACAACAAGGGCGATGTCGTCGTGGCCGAGGGCAAGGCCTTTGCCGAAACCGCGATCGAACTCGAGAGCATGGATTACCTCGTCGATGGTGTTGTTGGCTCCACGTCCTGACCCGATGCCATGACTGACATCAGCAGTGGATCATCCCATTCGGCATCAATCGCGGTGCCGATTGCCGCGCGCCATCTCGAATGGCTGGCGCGGCGGTCGGAAGCCTTGGTTATCCCGTTCCTGGCGCTGATCTTTGGAATGGCACTGTTCAGCCTTTTCCTGGCGCTGCTCGGCAAATCACCAGTGCAGTTCTTTGAAATTATTTGGCGGGGCGGTTTCGGCAGCTGGTTCTCGATCCAGAACACACTGTCACGCGCCTCGCCACTCCTTCTCACGGCACTGTGCGTGGCGTTGCCGGCACGGCTTGGACTGGTGGTGATTGGCGGTGAAGGTGCAATTGTACTTGGTGGTGTGGCAGCCGCAGCACTTGGAGCAAGCCTCAACGGTACGCCGGGCCTTCTTGCCATTTTCCTCATGGGTATCGCTGGCATGACGGCCGGTGCAGTGTGGATTGGCACCGTTGGGGCGTTGCGTCATTACCGCGCGGTAAATGAAACGATTTCCAGTTTGCTGATGGCCTATATCGCCATAGCGCTCATGAATCATCTGGTGGAGGGGCCGCTGCGCGATCCGGCCTCGCTCAACAAGCCGTCGACGCATCCGTTGGCTGACGCCTACAGGATAGGCAACATTCCAGGCATGGACGTGCATTGGGGGCTGGTTGCCGGTGTCATCGCCTGCATTGTCTCATGGGTGCTGATTGAGAAGACACGCTGGGGCTTTGCAGCGCGCATCGCTGGAGGAAACGTGCGTGCAGCCCAGGTGCAGGGACTGTCCGTTGGTCCGCTGATCGTCGGCTTCACCGCGTTGGCTGGCGCATTCTCAGGGCTTGCCGGCATGCTCGAGGTGGCAGCCGTGCAGGGCAGCGCCAACGCCTCGCTTGCGGCAGGCTATGGTTATACGGGCATTCTCGTGGCGTTTCTGGCGCGGCACAATCCGCTGGCGATCATTCCGGTCGCTGTATTTCTCGGCGGCATCTATGCATCGGGCGGCCTGGTCCAGCGGCGCATGGACATGCCGGACGCAACCGTTCTGGTGCTGCAAGGCATGCTCTTCATCATCATCCTGTTCAGCGAAACCTTCTATGGACGTTTCAAGATGTTCAACCCCGACTTATGGAAGCGGGTGGCATGATGGAAAATGACATTGGCCTGTGGGGTGTACCACTGGCCATTCTTGGTGGTGCGATTCGGGTCTCAACGCCGTTCATCTTCGTCAGTCTGGGCGAGACAGTCACCGAGCGCTCGGGCCGCATCAATCTGGGGCTCGAGGGAACGCTGGTCTTCGGCGCGATGACGGCCTATGCCGCTGCCGTGAACACGGGGTCGGCCTGGCTGGGAGTGATTGCAGCCGCCATCAGCGGTATTTGCTTTGGCCTCTTCCACGGCTGGATTTGCAAATTTCCGAAAGTCAACGATATTGCCATCGGCATCGCAATGATGCTGTTTGGGTCCGGCCTCGCTTTCTTCTTCGGCAAACCCTATATCCAGCCTTCAGCACCCGATCTGCCGGCCATTCCGTTCGGCTTCTGGTCGAGCAGTCCGCAATTGCAGGCAGCGCTCAACATCAATGTGCTGTTTCTCCTCGGTGCGGCATTGGCGGTTTTACTTTGGTGGGCGTTCAGGCACACCAAAGCCGGCCTCATTCTCCGCGTCGTTGGCGACAGTTCGGACGCCGCGCGCGCCATGGGACTTAACCCCAACGCAGTACGACTGCTGGCGACTGCAATCGGTGGCGCATTTGCAGCCATTGGCGGTGCCTATCTGTCACTTTATTATCCCGGCAGCTGGAGCGAACGCATATCGTCGGGCCAAGGCCTCATGGCGGTCGCACTGGTGATCTTTGCGCGCTGGAATCCACTCGGCTGTTTTGCTGCAGCCCTGCTGTTTGGCGGTGCTGGCGCACTTGGTCCTGCACTGCAGTCCGTAGGGGTGACACAAGGCTATTACCTGTTTTATGCCGCACCCTACATTCTCACCCTTGCCATCATGATCGCCACCTCATCGCCCGGCCGCACGCTTGTGGGGGCACCCGGCGAACTGTCGATCACCAAATGAACGCCGGAGCCAGCACAATGCAAAGCTATGTCGACGCCGATCCCTATCCCTGGCCCTACAACGGGGATCTGCGGCCGGACAATACCGCACTTGTCGTCATCGACATGCAGACCGATTTCTGCGGGGCTGGCGGCTATGTCGATCACATGGGTTATGACCTGTCGCTGGTGCGCGCGCCCATCGAACCGATTGCCCGCGTGCTGGCTGCCATGCGCGAAAAAGGCTACCACATCATTCACACGCGAGAAGGCCACCGGCCCGATCTCGCCGACCTTCCCGCCAACAAGCGCTGGCGCTCGCGCCGCATCAGCGCCGGGATTGGCGACCCTGGTCCCTGCGGGCGCATTCTGGTGCGCGGTGAGCCGGGTTGGGATATCATCCCCGAACTTTATCCGCGTGAAGGCGAGGCCATCATCGACAAGCCTGGCAAGGGCTCCTTCTGTGCCACCGATCTTGAACTGATGCTCAACCTGCGCGGCATCCGCAATCTTGTGCTCACCGGCATCACGACCGACGTTTGCGTGCATACGACGATGCGCGAGGCCAATGACCGGGGCTTTGAATGCGTGATGCTGGAGGATTGCTGCGGTGCCACCGACCATGGCAATCACCTTGCCGCAATCAAGATGATCAAGATGCAGGGCGGTGTGTTTGGCGCTGTTTCAAATTCATCATCCTTCACCGGCCAGCTGCCATGAGTGAAACGCGCACAGCAGCGTTAAGCGTGGAGACCATCGGCATGACGATGCGCTTTGGCTCCTTCACAGCACTCGACGATGTCTCGATCAAGGTTCCGGCTGGATCGTTTCACGCCCTGCTGGGAGAAAACGGTGCCGGCAAGTCAACACTGGTCAAATGCATGATGGGTTTTTACCGCCCGACCGCGGGCGAGATGATGGTCGACGGCAGGGAAGCAACCATCGCCAACCCCAAGGATGCATCCGCCCTTGGCCTCGGCATGGTCTACCAGCACTTCACCCTGGTGCCGTCACTGACCGGTGCCGAAAATCTCGTCATCTCGCGTGAGAATGTGCCACGCATCATCGACTGGCACCGCGAGCGCAGCAGTCTTGCCGGCTTCATGGAGCGCATGCCGTTCAAGCTGCCGCTCGACGTACCGGTGCGCCAGATGGCGGCCGGCGAAAAGCAGAAACTCGAAATCATCAAGCAACTCTATCTGGGCCGCCGCTTCCTCGTTCTCGACGAACCAACCTCGGTTTTGACCCCCGGCGAAGCCAAGGATGTGTTAGGCCTCCTGCGCGGCTTGACCCAGCGGGGCGATCTCACCGTACTGATGATCAGTCACAAGTTTCATGAGGTCACGGCTTTTGCCGACGATGTCAGCGTTCTGCGCAAGGGCAAGCTTACTGGTTCAGGCAAGGTGCAGAACCTCGGTCACCAGGCGATGGCGGCAATGATGATCGGCGACCAGCCCATTGCCACACTCGATAGCCGGGCGGCTCACCAGCCGCAAGCCAAAGTCGTGCTGGCCGTCAAGGCGTTGAAGGCACCGGACCGGACCGGCCTGAAATCGATCAACATTGGCGAGCTTGCTGTGCGATCGGGCGAGATCGTTGGCATTGCGGGGATTTCCGGCAATGGCCAGAAGGAATTTCTGGAGGTGCTCGCCGGACAGCGCCAGCGCGACGGCGGTACGGTGTTGGTCAAGGGCACGTCCTATGGTGCGAGCCGCAAGGAGGCCCGCGTCCTGAACGTGCGCTTCATTCCCGAAGAGCCGCTGCGCAACGCCTGTGCGCCACGCATGACTGTTGCTGAAAACCTGGCGTTTCGCACATTCGACGTGAGTGAAGGCGGCAAGCCAGTCAGTTGGATAAGTGCCGCCGCCATAAAAACCTACGCCGGCCGCCTGGTCGAGCAGTTCAAGGTCAAGACTGCATCGCTCAGTTCTCCCATTTCCGCCCTGTCGGGCGGCAATGTGCAGCGCGCCGTGCTGGCCCGCGAGTTGACCGGCGACGTTGATCTGCTCATCGTCTCCAATCCCTGCTTCGGCCTGGATTTCTCGGCAGTGGCGGAAATTCGCGCCCGCATCATGAAAGCCCGCAATCAGGGTGCTGCAGTCTTGCTGCTCTCGGAAGACCTCGATGAGTTGTTGGAACTCTCCGACCGCATTCTCGTCATGTCGGATGGGTCACTGGTCTACGAAACGCCGATCGCCAAGGCCAATGTGCAAACGATTGGCGAACACATGGCGGGGCATCATTGATGGCGGTCATCGACGCCCAACCCTTCGCCTTCGAATTCCAGCCTGAGACGCTGGCGCTCATCGTCATCGACATGCAGCGCGATTTTGCCGAACCCGGCGGGTTTGGTGCGAGCCTTGGCAACGATGTCAGCCGCATTACCGCCATCGTGCCCACGGTCAGAAGGCTGATCGATGGATTTCGCAGGGCGCAGCTGCCTGTCATTCACACCATGGAATGCCATCGCCCCGATCTTTCTGACTGTCCACCGGCAAAACGCAACCGTGGCAAGCCCGCACTCCGCATCGGCGATGTGGGGCCAATGGGCCGCGTGTTGATTGCGGGTGAACCCGGTACGGCAATCCTCGGCGAGGTGGCACCTTTGCCTGAAGAGCTTGTCATCGAGAAACCCGGCAAGGGCGCCTTCTATGCAACCAGGCTTGCCTCGGAACTCCGCCGCCTTGGCACGGCACAGCTGGTCTTTGCCGGCGTTACCACAGAAGTCTGCGTGCAGACAACAATGCGCGAGGCCAATGACCGGGGTTTTGAATGCCTGCTGGCCGAGGACGCAACCGAAAGCTATTTTGCGGAATTCAAGGCAGCGGCAATCGCCATGATCCGGGCCCAGGGGGCAATCGTCGGCTGGACAGCACCAGTGGCGAAAATTCTTGAAGGACTTGTGAATGCCTGATGCTCGATATGGCAACCTCCTCATCGGCGGCTGGCGCGATTTGTCTTACGAGCATTTCCGCGACGGTGTCCTGGTTCACTGGGTGGTGAAAGGTGGCCAAGGCGAACCCACGGTCGCGGTCCTGAAGTATGAGCCTGGCGCATCGGTGCCACTTCACCGTCATGCAGGACTTGAGACCATCATGGTGCTTGATGGCAGCCAATATGATGAAAATGGCACGTATGAGGCTGGAGCATTGGTGCTCAATGCCGTGGGTACCGAGCATTCTGTTTGCTCAAAGGAAGGATGTGCGGTCTTGATTCAATGGGACTTGCCAGTGATCATTCTCGGCGGGGAGAAGTGAGCGTGTTGGACCTGCAATTCGATTTCAAAAGCCTTCATGCGGCCTATGCATCAGGTGTTTTGCCCGCCGAGGTGATCGAAACCGTCTTCCACCGTATTGGCAAAGCTGACGACCCCGGCATTTTCCTTCATGTCGCATCCACGCACGAACTTCTTGCCGCGGTTGAAGCACTCGGCAGTTTCGACCCTGTCACAAAGCCGCTTTGGGGCATTCCCTTTGCCGTCAAAGACAATATTGATGTGGCCGGCATGCCCACCACGGCTGCCTGTCCCGACTATGCCTATATGCCATCGCAAGATGCAACCGTAGTCGCCATGCTCAAAGCCGCGGGCGCGCTGGTAATCGGCAAGACCAATCTTGACCAGTTTGCCACCGGCCTTGTGGGGGTTCGCACCCCCCATGCGATTCCGAAAAACGCTATTGATGCCTCCCTTGTCCCTGGTGGATCAAGCTCCGGCTCGGCGGTGGCAACCGCACGCGGCATTGTCGCTTTTGCACTCGGTACCGACACGGCGGGTTCAGGCCGCATTCCCGCCGGGCTGAACAACATCGTCGGGCTGAAGCCCACGCTTGGCGCGCTGTCGACATCCGGCGTCATACCAGCCTGCCGCACCCTCGATTGTGTTTCCATCTTCGCACTGACAGTTGAAGACGCCTATAGGGTTTACGCGAGCGCAGCGCTGCTGGATCAGACCGACTGCTATTCGAAATCCGTGATGGTCAAACCGCTCGGGTCGCGGCCTCCGGTTATGACCGTCGGCATTCCCAAGGCTGCCGACCGCAAATTCCATGGCGACGAGACTATGCGGGCGGGTTTTGATGCGGCACTGGCTGATTTGCAATCGCTTGGCTGTCGTCTGGTGGAAATTCCGTTTGATGATTTTTATGCGGTTGCCAATCTTCTCTACGACGGGGCATGGGTGGCCGAGCGTTACGCAGCGATTGCGGACTTCCTCGAGCAGAACGGAGATTCACTGCATCCGGTGACGCGCGGGATCATCGCTGGTGCCCGCAAACTGTCGGCCGCCGATGCCTTCCGGGGCTTCTATGCCTTGCAGGCTCTCAAGGTGAAGCTGGCTCCTGTCATGGCGTCAGTCGATCTTCTTTGTGTTCCGACCGCTCCCAGGCACTACACGGATGATGAGGTTCTCGCCGATCCGATCACTACCAATAGCCGGCTCGGTACCTACACAAATTTCGTCAACCTGCTCGATCTCTGCGGTATCGCTGTGCCGTGCGGCAAGCGCAGCGATGGCCTGCCGATGAGTGTCACGTTGTTGGCACCAGCGGGGAAAGACCAGGTTACGGCCATGCTTGCCCGCGACCTTCATGGGCTGAGCGGCATTTCACTTGGTGCAACCGGCTGGCCACAACCGCTTGGACTTGCCGCTCCGTTGGCGCGACAAGATGGCGAAATCGAACTGGCCGTTGTCGGCGCGCATCTTTCAGGAATGCCGCTCAACCACCAGCTCCAGGAGCTTGGCGGGCGATTTTGCCGCGCGGTTAAAACGGCTCCAGTCTATCGGCTTTATGCATTGGCCGGCCAGGCTACAGCCAAGCCTGGCCTTGTGCGCAGCCCAGACGGCGGTGGGTCATCAATTGAAGTTGAGGTCTGGAGCCTGTCACCGGACGCATTTGGGCGATTTGTAGGGGCAATTCCATCGCCCCTTGGAATCGGCACAATAACACTAGCGGATGGCACGTGCCCCAAGGGCTTTCTTGTTGAAACCGCAGGACTTCAGGGTGCGGTGGACATTTCCCATCTGGGTGGCTGGCGGGCCTACATAAATGAACTCTCCCGTTGACCCGCATGCTATATTTACACGCGTACTTTAATATATTTCCACAAGTAAAGTTTTACTCGACTACCTGAAACAGATGGGCTATTCTGCCTGGTAATTGTTTCGCTCTGCTGCCAGGGCTCAAAATTTGTCCTTTGGCAATCTCTCTTGCACCTGAACGAAACGAGTGGCTTGGCAAGAATTGAGAATGCAGGTAGACGACAATGACAAAGCTAACGACGGCGGAACTTCGCGGCTACCAGCAGATTTGCGGCAAGAACGGTGCAATCATGGTGATCGCCTGCGATCAGCGAGGTGGCATTCGTAAAATCCTGGCAAAAACCGCCGAAGATCAGGCCAGGATTACCGATGCCATGTTGGGCGATACGAAATCCGACGTTACGCGCTATCTCGCCGCAAATGCCCCATGTATTTTGCTCGATCCCATTTGCGCAGTTCCCCGCGTGGTGGATGAGGCAGCCCTGCCCCGCGATGTGGCCCTGCTCATTGGGCTCGACGCCTCGGGCTATGACACCGATTCCGATGGTCACTTCCTGTCGCGCCTCGCCCCCGGCATCAATGCCCGTCGGGTGCGTGAACTCGGCGGCACCGGCGGCAAAATCATGGTCTATCTGCGTTCCGACCACCCTAAAGCCAATGCTCACAATGTGGCGATCATCAAGCACTGCATTGAGGATTTCGCCAGGGAAGATCTTTTACTTGTCGTTGAATTCCTGACCTATCCCATGCCCGGCGAAGACCCCGCCGCATACAAAGTCAAATTCCCGTCATTGATTGAGGGTGGCACGCGGATCTGCCTTGCTGCAGGTTCAAAGGTCTTGAAACTTCCCTTTCCCGGAACGCCTGAGGCGTGTGCGGCGATCACCACCATGTGTGGCACAGTGCCTTGGTCGGTTCTCTCGGCTGGCGTTGACCATGAAACCTTCATTGGCCAAGTTGAAATTGCCATGACCAATGGTGCCTCTGGCGTGATCGCGGGCCGCGCCTTGTGGAAAGATTGCGTTTCATTGGACCGGGCTGAACAGAAATCCTTGCTGGTTAACAGGGCTGTGCCGAGACTCAAGCAGATTCAGGCCATCTTGGAGCGCTTCCCGCGCGGCCTTCAACAGGGTGTCAAAGCCTGATCATGACGCAAGCTACCGCAATCGGTTTCGATGTCGGCGGAACAAACATCCGCGCTGCGCTGGTTTCGGAACGCGGAGAAATTCTCAGCTGGAAAGTGCAACAAACCGAAAGCCAGCCAGGACTTGTGGTGGAACAGATCACCAAGCTCGTTAACTCGCTCAACGACGGAAATGTAAAGGCCATTGGAATTGGCTTGCCAGGCCGCATTGACGTGCAGAACAACTTGATCCTTTCAGGTGGCTATGTCGATCTTGCGGGCGTTCCGCTTGCCTTAACGCTACGGACATCATTTGAGGTCTCGGTGACCCTCGACAATGACTGCAATATGGCATTGGTTGGCGAGCAGGCCATGGGGCGCGGGCGCGGCATTGCCAATGTGATGATGTTCACCATCGGTACTGGAATTGGCGGGGCGGTCTTCAGCAATGGAAAAATTTTTCGCGGCCGGGCAACCGCGGGTCAGCTCGGCCACTTGACCGTCGATGTCAACGGCGAGGTGTGCCTTTGCGGCAGGCGAGGTTGCATCGAAACGACAAGTTCAGGAACCGCCCTTGGACGCCATATTGCCACAGCCGGGTTGAAGCCCGACACGACAGTAGAAGAGCTTTTCACCAAATCATCGCAAGGTGATCCAATTGCTTCTGGCGTTTTGGCCCTGTGGGTGAACCCGTTGCGTGCCGCAATAGACAGCGCCGTTGCAGCTTTTGACCCAGAGCTCGTATTGCTGGGAGGTGGCTTGGGCATTGCAGCTCATCGCGCTCTTGCGCAATTTCCGGCCTTGGCAACATGGTATCAATGCCCGGTGGAGCCGGCAGAGCTCGGCGATAGTGCGGGAGTGATAGGTGCAGGACTAAGTGCACTGGCAAAGCTTGCACCATGAAGCGGGCGGTCCTTGTCAATGGCATTCCAGCCTCTGGCAAAAGCACGGTTGCACGCGCCATATCACGTGCCAGAAATTGGCCATTGCTCAGCCTCGATACCATCAAGGAAGCCTTATTCGCCAATCTCGGCACCGGCGACCGCGACTATAATCGTTTGCTCGGAAAAGCAAGTTATCAGGCGGTCTTTGCACTCGTCGGAGACTTCCCTGATCATACAACCGTGGTGATCGACGCTTGGTTCGGTTTCCAGCCAGTTGAAATCCTGCAAACTCACATCGCTCACGCAGGGTTGCATCAACTTGCTGAAGTATGGTGCCACGCGCCGGGACAGGTTTTGGCTGAACGTTACAGCTCCAGGTTAGACCAGCGCCACGCCGGCCATCTTGGGGCATCCTATGTTCCTGAACTCGTCGAGTTGGCTGGCAGGGCAAGGCCGCTGGGTACTTACGCAACGTTCGATGTTGACACAACACGCCGTTTCGATGCTGCAAGCCTTTTGCAGTGGCTTGATATGAGTTTCACCGCCTGATCGGTCGTTCTTTCGGGCTCAATTCTTTACGTTCGTAAATTTTTATTAGCGCGTTGTAAAGATCG
>JANMPF010000469.1:0-8775 GCA_031369725.1 Rhodobiaceae bacterium
CAGCGCCTTTTCAAACATGGAATTGAGTGGCAGCAGTGAAGCGGAAACGCCGTGCATGTCGAGAGATGTCATCAAGGGAGCTGGGCCAACCACCAGCTTGATCTTTTTGCCTTCGGCGTGGCGCAGGATTTCCTTGGCAACCAGATGCATTTCAAGCGCCGTCGTCGAACCCAGATTATTGAGCAGGAGAGCATAGGCCTTTGCCTTGGCCGCACTGGCAAAAAGTTTGCTCAGCAGCAGCGCAGCCACCAGCTTTGCGCCGGTAAAGTCAATGAGTTCAACCCCGGGTTCGCCATGGATGCCGAGCCCCAGCTCGGCCTTGCCAGGGGGCACACGGTCTTCACGGCCAATGCCAGGCAGCGTGCAGGAGTTCAATGAAACGCCAAGCGACACAGTGGCTTTGGCAACATTGCGGGCGGCATCGGCAACTGCCGAAAGGGAAGCTCCGCTCTCGGCAAGATGACCTGCAATCTTGTGCACGAACAGGGTTCCGGCAACACCGCGCGGCTGCAACATGCGGGGTAGGGCAATATCATCGGCCACCACCACCATTTCAACTTTTTTTCCAAGTGCACGGGCTTTTTCGGCAGCAAGGCCAAAGTTCAACCTGTCACCCGTATAATTCTTGACGATGAGCAGGCAACCGCCCTTGCCGGTCACCGCAAGAATGCCTGCCAGTACCGCCTCCACACTGGGCGACGCGAAAACCTCGCCGCAGACCGCCGCAGTCAACATGCCCTTGCCAACAAAACCTGCATGCGCTGGCTCGTGGCCCGAGCCGCCACCAGAGACAATGGCAACCCGCGAAGGCTTGTGATCTGTCCGGCAAACCACCTTGATGTGGGGATAGCCGTCAAGTCGCGCCAGGCCAGCCTGTGCCGACAGGCGCAAGAAACCATCAAGCGCGTCAACGACGAGGGTTTCCTTGTTATTGATGAATTGCGCCATGGCCTGCCTCTTCTTCAATCATCCGTAATACTCCCATCACACCAACCGTTCGCCAGCCGCATCAAAATACAGGGGGTTTACAAGTTTCAAAACCAGGTGGTCCCCCGATTGCAGGTCTGAGTCCGGTGCCACCAGCGTCGTAATGCGCCGCTCACCCAAATTTACGTGCAGGCGGTTCTGGTCGCCAAGATGCTCAATCCAGTCAACCACCGCCTCACCACTTTTTTTCTTTTCAATGCTCAAGTGTTCCGTTCTTGCACCGACGGTCGCTGTTCCCAACGGAAGCTTTCCGCTGGCAAGCAACCCGGCCGGCAGCAGGTTGATCTGTGGTTGGCCAAGTCTCTGGGCCACATAAATTGATTTCGGATTTACATAGACGTCACGTGGATCACCAAGCTGGATCAATTGCCCATTATTGATGACACCAATCCGGTTGGCCATCGTCAGCGCTTCTACCTGGTCATGCGTCACATAAAGCATGGTGGCATCAAATTCCTGCTGAATGCGCTTCAGCTCAATGCGCAGTTCCGCCCTGAGCTTGGCGTCCAGCGAAGACAGCGGTTCATCCATCAAATAGATTGAGGGTTGCCGTACCAGCGCCCGGCCAATGGCCACCCGCTGCATCTCGCCACCTGAGAGTTGCGTTGATTTATTGGCCAGTTTGTGCGGGATACGCAAGATCTCCGCAACCCTGTTCACTCTCTCGGTGATTTCAATTTCCGGCACGCGCAACACCGGAGACCGCAACGGGAATGCCATGTTGTCAAATACCGAAAGATGCGGATAAAGCGAAAACTGCTGGAAAACAAAGGCAACATTGCGTGACGATGGTGCCAATCCATCCAATGATTGTCCGTCAATCGTGATCTCGCCCGCATCGGGTTTTTCAAGTCCGGCGATAAGGCGCAAGGTGGTGGTCTTGCCTGCCCCCGTTGGCCCCAGCAGCACGACAAATTCGCCATTGGCTATGTCGAGAGAAAGTTTGTTGACGGCGGCAACCGACTTGAAGTTTTTGCTGATGCCCTTGATTGATACGTCAGCCATGGGCCAGTCCTTCGTGAAGTGCTGTCTTGATGGCGTGACCTGAGGCCTTGTTGAACACCGAGAGTTTGTCACCCATGAATGTGAGGCCAACCTGCTCACCCACTTTAACCGTGACATTGGCAGGCACCCGGGCCTTTAACCTGCCCTGGCCAATATCAACGGTCACAATCTGCGTTGTTCCCAGATACTCGGTTCCAAAAATCTCACCCCGGAATTTCGACTTGTCGTCAAAGCGAATGTGCTCGGGCCTGGCACCCAATATGAAACTGCCGTTCAAGGCAGCTTCACGGGTTTCCGGAATGGTAATCCGGGTACCCGATATTTCAATTGATTTGGCACCCTTGGCAAGCTGTCCCTGCACATGGATGAGATTCATCGCTGGCGAGCCTACAAATTCTGCCACATACATGGTCGCTGGCCGGTCATAGATCGACTGCGGGGTGCCGAGTTGTTCGATCACGCCACGATTCATGATTGCGATGTAGTCAGCCATCGACATCGCCTCGAGTTGGTCGTGCGTGACATAAACGGTTGTGGCCTTGATCCTGTCATGCAGATGCCGGAGCTCCTCACACATGAGGTCGCGAAATTCGGTGTCGAGTGTTCCCAGTGGCTCGTCCATCAGGAAAGCCAGCGGACGCCGCACAATGGCACGCCCCAGCGCCACGCGTTGCCGGTCACCCCCGGCAAGTCCGGACACCGACTTGTCCAGAATATGGTCGATCCTCAGGAGCTTGGCCGTTTCCTCAACCCGCGACTTGATTTCAGCAGGACCAACCCCCTGGCAAAGCAGCGGAAAGCCGATATTCTTTCGCACGTTCATGTGCGGATAAAGCGCAAACAGCTGGAAAACAAAGGCGATGTCGCGCTCCGAGGCGCGCTTGAAGGCCACATCCTCGCCACCGAGGAAGATACTGCCCGAACTTGGAAGTTCTAAACCAGCGATCATGCGCAAGGTTGTGGTTTTGCCGCATCCTGACGAACCCAGAAGACAGAAGAAAGACCCGTCCGGAATGGTAAAGGACAAGTCCTTCACCGCCGTGAAATCACCGAATTTCTTCTCAAGATTTTTAACCTGGATTTCCGCCATGAATCACTCCGGAAATTTCGAGACGACAATAAACATGACGGTACCGGTCAGGGTTGTAATGAATGAGTAGGTATAAAGCGTGATGGCGATGGGCTGCAGAAGCATCAGCACGCCTATTGCGATGATGACTGTCGCCGTGGTTTCCCACGGATCCCGGCGAAACTGCAACAGGCCATTGATAAAGTCTTTCATTTGCGCACCGCACCGAAAGTGATGCCGCGCAGCAAGTGTTTTCGCAGTAACACGGTGAAGACAAGAATTGGAATGAGGAACAACGTTGTGCCGGCACCTACCGCAGGCCAGTCCATGCCACCTTCCCCAATGATGGTTGGAATGAATGGTGGTGCCGTCTGTGCCGTGCCGGAAGTCAGCAGAACTGCAAAGGCATACTCATTCCAGGCAAAAATCAGGCAGAATATGGCTGTCGCTGCAATGCCGGTGGAGGCCTGCGGAAGCACCACCTTGAAAAAGGCATGCAGCCGCGTGTAACCGTCGATCATTGCGGCCTCTTCATATTCCTTTGGAATTTCATCAATAAAGCCCTTGAGCAGCCACACGGAAAGCGACACGTTGACGGCCGTATAAAGCAGGATCATGCCAAGTGCTGTGTCCGAAAGGCCAAGCTTGCGGTACATGAGATAGATGGGAATGGCCACAGCAATGGGCGGCATCATGCGGGTGGACAGGATGAAGAATAGAATGTCGTCAGCCAGCGGTATCCTGAAGCGCGAAAACGCGTAAGCCGAAAACACCCCAAGGGTGACAGCCAAAAAGGTTGAACCGAAAGCAATGATCAGTGAGTTGATAAAGCGCGGAACATAGTTTGATTTGCCGGCAATTACCATTTCGCGCTTGCGCGTGACCTCATCGCATGTTCCACTGGGTGGTCCAAGGGCCTGGATATATTCGCTGGTTTGCCGGGTGCGCGTTGTAAAAAGATTGCAATAACCTTCAAGTGACGGCGTGAAAACGATCTTCGGCGGATACGAAATGGAATCAGGTGGCGTTTTCCAGGCCGTGGCGAATATCCAGAACAACGGCACCATGGAAATGAGCGCGTAAAGGATGACCAGGAACCCGGCGGTCCGCTTGGCAACGCTGGAAGGTTCGACAACCGAGTGGGCAGTGCTGCTGATGCTGGTCATCTCTGCTTTACCTTGTTCAATGTGCGCACATAAATGTTGGCAAGGCCAAACACGGCAACGAATAGAATGATGGCGAATGCCGATGAATATCCTGTCCGGTAGGCTTCAAACGCCTGCCGTTTGAGGGTGATCGAGGCGAGCTCGGTCGTGGACCCCGGCCCACCGCCGGTCAGCAGCATCACCAAGTCGAACATTTTGAAATTTTCGATGCCGCGAAAAAGTACCGCCAGCATGATGAACGGCAGCGCCATCGGCAGCGTAATTGACCAGAACTGCCGCAGCTTGGAGGCGCGGTCAACTTCGGCAGCCTCATAGATGTAGCCAGGGATGGACCTCAATCCCGCCAGACATATGAGCATGACATAGGGCGTCCACATCCACGTATCGACAATGACAATCGCCCACGGCGCCAATTTCACCGAACCCAGCATCTCGAACGACGAGGCATCAATGCCGGTGAAAAAGGCAACCACATGATTGAAAAGTCCAATTTGCGGCTGATAAAGAAACTTCCAGAAATTGCCCACCACAGCTGGTGACAGCATCATCGGAATGAGGATTATCGTGGTCCAGAATGCATGCCCCCTGAATTTCCGGTCAATCAAATAGGCAAGGCCAAAGCCAATCACCGTCTGCAGCAATATCGTCCAGAACACAAAATGCGCCGTGGCCTGCATCGCCGTCCACACTTCTGGTGAATTGAGAATTTCCTGATACCATTTCACACCGACGTTCAAGACCGGCCTGTTGGGTCGGTTCGACGCATAATTGGTAAACGACAGGTAGATCGTCCAGATGAGTGGAAAGATGTTGATTGCCAGCAGCAGGACAATGGTGGGCGTGATGAACAGCCAGGCGATTGCCTTGTCTGAAAGTCCGCGCACGGTCTTGCTGAACGCCGGCGGGCTAGCTCGCGCCACACGCATCGCTATGGAATCGGAACTGGACATGGCAAACCTATAGCTTGGCATAGCTCCGGGGCGATAGCCCCGGAGGATGCAACGTTAGGAGGACTTGTGGACTACTTGATCTTGCCTTCTTCCTTGAAGGTGGCAGTCCAGTCGGCAATCAGGCCATCGAGGGCTTCCTTGGCCGTTCCCTTGTCGGCAACCACATAGTCGTGGAAGCGCTTCTGGCTGGCTTGCAGCAGGGACGCGTAGGATGGCTCCTGCCAGAAGTCCTGTACGCTGCCCATTGCTTCAAGGAACTGCGAAGCGAAAGGTTGCGAGGCCTTGAAGCCTGGGTCGTTCAACACGGCATTCAGGCATGAATAGCCGCCGAGCGCCCACCACTTCTTCTGCACCTCTGGCTGGGCAAACCACTTGATGTAGGCCAACGCGCCATCCATGTTGTCGGTATTGGCAACAACGGAAATGCCTTGGCCGCCAAGTGTTGAAGCTGCTACTTTTTCACCAGGGTTGACGAAGAAGCCGGTAACTGCGCCAACCTTCTCGTCCTTTGCCATTCCAGGCATGAAGGCAAACCAGTTCATCATCATCGCAACCTGGCCGGACTTGAAGGCATCAAGTCCCTCACCCATGTAGCTGTCGGTATAACCCGGAGGGGTGCAGCACTTATAGATGGCTTTGTACATTTCAAGGCCAGCCACGGCATCTGCTGAATTCACCGCACCTTCCATGTCGTACTTGCCCGGTGTGTTTTCATATTTGAAGCCATAGGGATAGAGTGCCGAGGTGGCACCCATCGTAATGCCTTCCGAGGCACGTTCGGTAAAGATTGCGGCGCCATATACTTTCTTGCCGTCAATTTCGCGGTTCTGGAAGAATTCCGCTGTGTCTTTCAGCTCATCCCACGTCTTGGGCACGGCAAGATCACGGTTGTATTTTTTCTTGTATTCCGCCTGCAATTCCGGCTTGGCAAACCAGTCCTTGCGGTAGAACCAGCCATTGGCGTCGCCCATGGCGGGAAGTGCCCAATAGTTTGGTGTGCCCTTCGGCCAAGTTGAATAGCCGTAAACCGTGGCCGGCGCGAAGTCCGACATCTTGATGCCTTCCTTGTCGAAGAAGTCATTCAGTTTCACATAGTAGCCATTTTCAGCCGAACCACCGATCCACTGTGAGTCGCCAATCAACACGTCACACAGCTTGCCTCCGGAGTTGAGCTCGTTAAGGATGCGGTTAGCAAAGTCTGGCCACGGCGTGAACTCGAATTTCATGGTAATGCCGCTCTGCTTCTCGAAGTCTTTCGAGAGCTCAACCAGCGCGTTCGCTGGATCCCAGGCGGCCCAACACAAGGTTAGGTCGGCAGCCTGGGCCTTGCTCTGCCCGCCCACGAACATAAATGCAGCAGCTGAAAGTGCTGTCGCAGTCTTCAGAAATGTCTTCATGTTTCCTTCTCCCATTGATCGCCACCACCTCAAGCGGCAGCGGACGAATTTCTTTTTATTTAGTATTATTGTTTAGTAAGCATAATTTACTAAACAATGCAAGCGGCAAATTTCACACCCCAATGGGTCGGGGTTTGAGGCCGGTTTTAATTCCCTGCGTTGGTCAGAATAGAAAGCAGGTTGAGTTCACGCCGGCAAACGATAGGTACGGATTGCCGTGTCGCGATAGAGCTTGCGAAGTTCCAGATCGCTGGCACCCTTGACGACATCATCAACAATATCGACCCAGGCCGGGTAAGCATGTGATAATTCCGAGACAGTCCAATCGCTGCCGTACATAACGCGGTCAAATCCAAAACTTTCGATGACATGCGACACATAGGGTTTGACTTGATCCGCCGTCCATTGCTGGTGGTCGGCTTCCGTTATGACGCCGGAAACCTTGCACACCACATTTGGCAGCCCTGCCAGTTCCCTGATCTGGCCCCACCATGGTTCGCGCAAGGCATTCTTGATGTCTGGCTTGCCAATATGGTCAAGAACAAATGAAACTTCCGGGCAGCGCTTCACCAGCTCCAGTGCGTAAGCCATCGCCGTGTGCTTAATGCAAATGTCAAAAGTGAGATCATATTTCGGCAGCAGGCGCAGTGCCGCAATGAACTGTGGCTCAAGACAGAATGCCGGGTTCCGCTCCGTCTCGATCAAGCGTCTTATGCCGCTGAGATTGCGCAGCTTTTTGAGCGCTGCAATATCAGCTTCAATGACCACGCCTTTTTCCAGGGGAAGATGGGCCACAATGCCACAAAGCCTGGGGTCGTGGTCAGCCAGTTCCTGAATGAACCCCGCCTCTCCGAGGTAAAGTCCGGGATCAACGGCAACCTCGGCAAAAACGATTTTGTCAACGGCGACAGGCCCCCGTGCCTTGTCGAAATCCTCCAGCAGATAGGTTCGGTTGATTTTGGGCACGCCGGCAAGCCAGCCATAGCTGAAGCGTTTCACGTCATAAAGATGCACATGGCTGTCAACGATTGGAAATTTTGGCATTTTTCTTTCCTTGCAGTGTTGGACCATATCGGTGCGCAACAATCAATTCTGCTGTGAGATCAGCAATGCACGATGCGCCAATAAGTGCCATGTTCCGGTCAATCTCGCATCGATAGATATCGAGGACATGTGCAACCCCTGCCTCTCCGGCAACGGCGAGGCCCCAGAGTTGGGGGCGTGCCACAACACAGCAGGCAGCCCCAAGGCACAGTGCCTTCACGATGTCCGAGCCCCTCCGGATGCCGCCATCCAGCAGCACCGGGATTCGCCCCGCCACCGCTTCGACAACTGCCGGAAGTGCTTCAATCGACGCTGCAGCACCATCAAGCTGGCGTCCGCCATGGTTTGAGACGATCACTCCGTCAATACCGCGCGCCACCGCCTGCCTTGCCTCATCGGGGTGCAGGATACCCTTGATGATCAGCGGTCCCTTCCAAATCTTCCGGAGCAGGTCCACGTCAGACCACGACATTGATGGGTCAAGCAGGTCAGACATTCGCTTGGCCAGACTTCCAATGTCGTTCATTTCACCTGCGCGCACATAGTTTCCAAAGGTGATGCGCGGCAATTCCGGCCGCATGCGCAACAACCACGAGAGTTTTCCAGCCATCGCCAGCTTGTCAGCGAATTTGAATTTGGGCGGGATGGAAAACCCATTTCTGATGTCACGTTCACGGTTTCCCAACATCTGGTTGTCAATGGTAAGTACCAGCGCATCATAGCCTGCCATGGCGGCGCGATGCGTGAGTTCTTCGGTAAAACCACGGTCACGGTAGATGAACACCTGCATCCAGCGGGGTGCCGTGCCAATCCTGGGAATTTCCTCGAGTTTGCACACTGAACCGTGGCTCAGGCAATAGGCGGTTCCTGCCGACGCTGCAGCACGCGCTGCGGCAATCTCGCCCTGCGGCCACATCAATCCGCCAAGGCCGGTTGGACCTATCACCACCGGCAGCGACAGCCGGTGGCCAAACAGGGTTACCGACAGATCACGTTCCCGTGATCCATTGAGTGGACGTGGCAACAGGCTGATATCGCCAAAGGCCATTTCGTTACGATGCAAAGTCCATTCATCTTCGGCACCACCATCAACAAAATCGGCGACCGGGCGCGGCAAGCAGCGCCTGGCCGCAGCATGCATGGCCTCAACACTGTAG
>JANMPF010000477.1:0-2478 GCA_031369725.1 Rhodobiaceae bacterium
CCAATGCGCAACGGCTCAGTCATGCCTCGAGGGTTAAGCAACGAACCTGTCTCGCTGGCCAAAATTCCACGACCCGAAATCGCCAACAGCGAAACCGCACCCAGCGCCATGGCAAACAGGCCAAGCGGCACAATGTCGACTGTCTCGAATGGTCCGCCCAGCCACAGGAATGACCACAGGGCCGAACCCGCAATTGCCGCATAGCCCAGCCACCACCAGGCACGCTGGTGGAGAACTGCAAAGCTCGCACCCAGAATGACCAGCAGGTACGGGAAGAAGCCCCATGCCGAAGGGTTCGGCGTTGAAATCAACATGGGGGTGACGTAGGAACCCAGCAGGCCAAGCGCTGCAATCAACGGTCCCTGCCGCAGCGAAAGTGCAAGCCCGCCCAAGCCTATGATTGCCAATCCAATGAAATCTGCAGTCGGCCCCACCAGTTCATACAAGGCATAGGCCGCATAGATGCTGGCAAAAGCAATGGCAAGGCCAGCAGCTGAAAGGGCAGCCGGCACATAGTCACCCTCGGCAGCTTTCTGGCGCAGGTGGTCGCCCGCCAGAATAAATCCTGCCGCCATCACGAGCCCCAGGAACACCTGCAGGGGTGGTGAAATCAAGCCGTTGTCATAGGCATATTTCACAAACAGCAGGCCGCCGATGGCTACCGCCACGCCGCCAATCCACACAAACCAGCGCGATGCCACCGCCTGCTCCATGTCGCGCGTGGGAAGTTGTGGCTTGGCAATTTCTGGCTCGGGTTCAGGAGCCTTCTCAATTACGGTTTCAGGAACAACCCCTGTTGCTGCAGCCGCAACAACCGCAACCGGCTTTGCTTTCGGCGCTTCAACGGCGGCACCTCCCCTGAGCTTGGCAATCTCATCGGTCAATTGCCCAAGCTGCAACTTGAGTTGGGCAATTTTGGTATCAAGGCGGGAAGATTTGTTGAAGGCAAACAGCACCATCACGAAGGTGACGATTGAAACCATAAAGCCAAGTCCATCCATGGTCGCCTCATTGCTGCTGTTTGAGTCGGCAGAAGTTACACCGCTTGCCTTTGAATGTCGAAGTTGGGAAAAGGGGCCATGACGCAACGTGATGCTATCCGACATAATCTGCAAAGCGCTAGGCCTGTGCGCTGGGAAGTTGCCAACGGGCTTGTGCCCTATGAGGAGGCGGTGGCACGCATGGAGCGGGAGGTTGCCAATATTGCGGCGGGCACCGCAAATGAGCTGGTATGGCTGGTGGAACACCCTGCCATTTATACCGCTGGCACGTCCGCCAAGGACACCGACCTGATCTCCCCCCAGCGCTTTCCCGTTTATGTGACGGGGCGCGGTGGGCAATATACCTATCATGGACCGGGACAGCGCGTGGCCTATGTGATGCTCGATTTGAAACGCCGCGGACAGGATGTGCGCGCCTTTGTGGCAGCCCTCGAGGATTGGCTCATCGCAACCCTTGGCTGTTTCAATGTGAAGGGTGAGCGCCGCGAAGACCGTGTTGGCGTATGGGTGCGGCGCGGCGCCAACGAGGACAAGATCGCAGCCATCGGCATTCGCTTGCGCCATTGGATAACCTACCACGGCATCAGCCTGAATGTAGACCCCGATCTCACGCATTTCGACGGCATCATTGCCTGTGGGGTGACCGAACATGGTGTGACAAGCCTGGTTGACTTGGGTCTGCCTGTTACCATCGCTGATGCCGATATTGCACTGAAGAACAGTTTCCATTCGATATTCGGAGCGCCATGAAATATCATCTCGCTCAAATCAATGTTGGCCGCTTCCATTTTCCAGCTGATGACGCGCGCAATGCCGACTTCATGAACAATCTCGACAACATCAACGCGTTGGCAGAATCCTCGCCCGGATTTATCTGGCGGTTGAAGGACGATACCGGCAACGCCACCTCCATCCGCGCCTTTGACGATCCCAACATTCTGGTCAACATGTCGGTCTGGGACGCGATCGAAACCCTGCAGCTCTTTGCCTATCGCAGCGAGCATGTAAAATTTGTGCGCCGGCGTGCCGAATGGTTCACCGATTTCGGCGCCCCGATGATGGCACTGTGGTGGGTGAATGTGGGGCACCAGCCACCCCCTTCCGAAGGCCGGGAAATGCTCGAGCACATCACCAGACACGGCAGCACACCGACCGCCTTCACCTTCCGGGAAAAATTTACGGCACCTGAATAGTCAATGCCAGTCCCCTCCCATTCGTCATTCCGGCACCCTCCCGCTGTTCGTCATTCCGGCGCACGCCGGAATCCCGTTCAGGATAAAGCTCCGCCAGATTCCGGCTTTCGCCGGAATGACGGGCTATGGGGACGGATGTGGGGAGGGGCTTTCGCTGGGATGGTGGAGAGAGGAGGAGTCATCGGCTCAAGGCTCCGCAGTTTTTACAAAATTGTTGGGATGATGGAGAGTTAATCAATGACCCGACAAGATTCGTTGGGACATGGAATTGTGGGATGCAACGC
>JANMPF010000489.1:0-3129 GCA_031369725.1 Rhodobiaceae bacterium
CACAACATGGGGACAAATCGCATGAGCGAAAAAGCGGAGGATGGGGTTTTTAACAAATGGGGCCAGGCGCATGACGTCAAGAATCTTTTTGTTTCTGACGGTAGTGCATTTACTTCAGGCGCTGCGGCAAACCCGACACTGACAATTGTTGCTCTTGCAATCCGGCAGTCAGAGACCATTGTGGCAAAGATGAAAGCCATGGAGATCTAGGGCAAGCAGCTGTGGTGCCTCGTCGTCATTAAACAGATTTTCAAAGGAATCGTCATTTGTTTTTGTGTTGCCTTACTCAGTCATGCCCCACACGTTTTGCGGGGACTTGTTCAGTTTTTACATACCCAATATTACGAAAAAATGGAGGTTCATTATGTCCAACGTAGCATTCTCAGCAGCTGCTGAGCTTAAGCACGATTCAACCCCAATCCCGCACAATGTGCCGCGAGATCGCGTTTACAACATCGATATGTTCGCCCTTGAGGGTATCGAGGAGGGTTATCACGAAGCGTGGATGCGCATCAAAAAACCAAACATGCCTGACCTGATCTGGACGCCGTGCAACGGCGGACACTGGGTAGCCACCAATGGCAGAACCATCGCCGAGATTTACAGCGATCCCACCCGCTTTTCGAGCGAAGTCATTTTCATGCCGAAAGAGGCCGGCGAGAAATATGAAATGGTACCGACGCGGATGGATCCGCCGGAGCACACACCCTATCGCAAGGGGCTTGCCGCCGCACTTGGCGTTGGCATGGTTCGTCGCTTCGAGGAAAAAGCGCGCAAATTTTCCGTCGAGTTGATCGACGCCTTCAAGGATAAGGGCAGCTGCGATTTCGCCAAGGAGTATGCCGAAAAATTCCCGGTGCTGGTCTTCATGGCACTTGCCGATCTGCCATTATCCGACGTGCCTTTGCTTACCCATTACGCCTACCTGATGACGCGGCCGGAAGGTGACACGCCTGAAGAGCGCGGGGCCACGCTTGAAAGAGGCAATAAAGGCTTCTTCGATTACGTGGATCCGCTCATCAAGGAACGGCGCGGCAAAGGTGGCGATGATTTGATTTCACTGATGTCTGATCTCAATATCGACGGCGAGCCGATTAACCACGAAAAAGCCAAGGGCCTTGTCGGGCTGCTCTTGCTGGCGGGGCTTGATACAGTGGTGGCGATGCTGAATTTCGTCATGGTTTATCTGGCTCAGCATCCGGAAAAAGTTGCTGAATTACGCGAAAACCCGAAAAAAATTATTAGCGGTGCCGAAGAATTGTTCCGCCGCTTCCCGGTGATTTCTGAAGGTCGAATGATCGCCAAGGATATTGACTATGACGGCGTGCGTCTCTTGCACGGCGATATGGTTTTGATGCCGACTGCATTATCGGGGCTCGATGAAGCCCTTTATCCAAATCCATGGGAAGTGGATTTTGATCGGAAAGTTCTCGGCCATATAACATTTGGCGGTGGTCCACATCGGTGTGCTGGAGCCCTTTTTGCACGTCTAGAACTTGTGACAACGATAGAGGAATGGTTGAAGCGGATTCCCGAGTTCAGCCTTCGTTCAGATCAGAAGCCCGTCTACAGCACGGGCATGGTGGCAAATATCGCCAATGTGTCGCTGGTTTGGCCGGTCAAGAAATAAAAGCGACAACACAATAAGGAGAGCGAAGTTGGGTAATCGTATAGACGGAAAGGTATGCGTCGTCACCGGCGCAGGGAGCGGGATGGGGCGTGCAAGCGCCATCGAATTGGCGCGGCAAGGCGGTCGCGTCGTCGTCGCGGATGTCAATGTGAAAGGCGGCGAAGAGACCGTCGCTGCCATTGTCGCCGAAGGCTGCGAAGCGATTTTCGTTCACTGTGACCTGCGCAGCAGTGCCGCCATTAAAGCATTGATGGACAAGACTGCAGCGCATTTTGGCGGGATTGACGTCCTGCACAACAACGCCGCCGTCCACGAGACCGACCTGACCCCGCACACCGCCATTGATGAAATGCCCGAGGACATCTGGAACATGGTCTATGAGGTGAACCTGCGCGCGCTCTGGCTGGCTATCAAGCACGCGACCCCGTACCTAAAGGTTTCGACCAAGGGGGCTTCGATTGTCAATGTCGCCTCGACCGGCGCTCATGTGGCTTTTCCCATGTCTGCTGCATATTGCGCTTCGAAAGGCGGGGTGGTGATGCTGACCAAGGCTGCTGCTGTTGATTTGGCTAAATACAACATTCGTTGCAACTGTTATTGCCCTGGTTCGATCGATACGCCGATGATGCGGAAATATCTGGAGGTAGCGGAGGACAAAGTGGCTACCATGAAAATGCTCACTGGCGCACACCTTATTCCACGATTGGGTCAATCAGTTGAGATCGCCAAGCTCGCGTGCTTTCTGGCGTCTGATGACTCGTCCTTCATCAACGGTGCGGTCTTCGTCATTGACGGGGGTACCTTGGCCTGGCGCGGTTTGAACGACTGATTCGTAATGCTGCCGCAAAAACTTGAATACGACTATGTCGTTATAGGATCTGGATCAGCTGGCGCTGCTGTTGCAGCCCGGTTGAGTGAAAACCCGGGCAATTCGGTATTGCTTCTGGAGGCCGGTCCCGAGGACAAAAGCCCCTGGATCAAAATGCCTTTGGGTTTTGCCAAGGTTTTACCCGATCCAAAATACATGTGGCACTTCGACAGCGATCCGGAAGCCAACCTGAAACAGCGCTCTTTCCAGATATATCGGGGAAAGGTGCTGGGGGGATCGAGTTCAGTCAATGGCTTGATTTATTTGCGTGGGGCACCTTACGACTATGACTTGTGGCGCCAGCTTGGCGCAGTTGGCTGGTCCTATGACGAAGTACTGCCCTATTTCCGCAAGGCGGAAAATCAAAGCCGTGGCGAGGACGAATATCACGGTAGCGGGGGACCAATCGACGTCGAGGACATTCGATGGCGTAATCCACTAGCCGACGCCTTTATTGCTGCTGCGGAAAGTGTTGGGCTTCCGCGTCGTGAGGATTTCTGCCGCCGAGACATCGAAGGGGTAGGATATTTTCAGTTTACGACCTTGAATGGTCGCCGCGTATCGACTGCGACTGGCTATCTTCGCGCCGCGCGCAAACGACCCAATCTTCGAATCATTACCGAGGCATTGG
>JANMPF010000495.1:0-3559 GCA_031369725.1 Rhodobiaceae bacterium
GCATACTCTGCACGAGCCTATTTATTTGCGAGTTTGAACAAAAACAGCGAGTCTCTGGCTGACGCACGAATGGCGGCGGGGCTCAATCCCTACGGGGGAGATGAAAAGATGCAAATCGCCGAGGCGTTATATCGCCTCCAACGTTACGAGGAGGATATTAAAACCGTTGACGGATATTTGGATGGCCCATTGTCATTTGAATCGCGCGGCGGCATGCTGTTCTGGCGAGGCATGCTTTACAAGCAATTGCATGAACCAGAACAGGCACTGGTTGATTTGGAAAATTCATTTTCACTGAGCCCAAAGAACTTGCAGTCAACGCTCATCCAACTCATGCAGTACGGCTATTATGATGGAAATGAGAATGATGCTTACAGTGAAAAAGCCCGCAATGGACTGCAAGCCTGCCTGATTGATCCGGCATGCGCATCATGACAAACCGCGGACCAAGATTCTATGCTTTGCCAGCACTTGCGCTTTTGGTGTCATCGACAAGTTTAGCTCCCAGCCCGCGCGCTGATATTGTGTGTGGCCAATTCCAAAGTTGCGTGCCAGCAACACCGCAGTTCTCCGCCAAGCCTGCAGCTGCTCCTGCCATGTCATTCAAGATTGTGTCAGGTGAATTGGATATCAGGACTTGTACAGCTGCGTCCTTGAGCAAGGATGTCGAGAAGACAATAGCCAAATGCGAGGCCTTTGTGAAAGCGGGCGGTGGCACTGCCCGCGACCGGGCCAGCGCCATGTTCATGCTGGGCCATGCCTATATGCGCACAGCATTAGCCTTTTCTGGTTCTGCCGATTCTGCTGAAAACAGGTCAATCGAGATGTGGAACCAAGCAGCAGCGGCCGACCCCGCCTACGTGGAGCCTCTGCTTTCGATTGGCCGGATGTATGGCCTTTCGGGACAGCCCATAAAATCGCTGGAGGTCCTTGGCAAAGCAGAAAAACTGGCACCCGATGACTGGCGGGTCTATGTCTATAAAATTGAAGCTTTCAGTCATATGAATAATTCTGCCGCCAGACTTGAACAAGTGGAAAAAGCCATGAAATTGAATGCGCAAGAACCTCAAGTGAGGCGCGCCTATGGTGCCGCCCTCCTGATCAATTCGCGCCTGGAAGAAGCTGCCCAGCAATATCTTGTAGCAGCCGAGGCTTACGATGCCGAAAAAGACACCTCGCTTGAATTTCTGCGCGACGAAAACGCGTGGATAACTCTGGCTGGTATTTACGCGAAGCTAGGCAAGCCCGCCATGGCAGCAGCGGCAATTACAAAATACATCGACAGCACCAAAGAGCTCGGCATACACTATACTTTGCTGCAACAGCGCAGCGAGTACTACGAACAGGCGAAAATGTATGGCGAAGCCGCCGAAGACTTGAAGGCAGCTGCCGCGAGTGCACCGCCGCCGTTTATTCAAGCCTTAAATGACAAACGCACTTTCCTTTTGGCAAAAGCGGGCGCGAAGGAGCCATTGGGCGATGACCTATATTACAAGTTGGAGCATGGCAGCCTCAAATCGCGCCTCAAGGTGCAAGTGTTCTTGAGGAACCAAGGTTATGCGCGTGTGACAATAAACGGCCGTTACGATGATGCAACGAAAGAAGCTGTTGATGCTTGCCTACAGGACAAGTCGTGTGCGCCGGGTATTGGTCGCGCGATTTAACACGCTTGGCATGGGGTGCGTCCCGGGTTAGGTTCTGCCTCACGCAACGAGCTGGATTCGTGTTTATGAAAAAAATGTCCTGGGTTTTGCCTATTCTTGGCCTGGTTTTGTTTTCGGCGGTAGCCCAAGCCACAACCCTAGGCGATGTAAAGACGCGCGGCAAACTGCTGTGTGGCGTAAATACGGGGTTGCCGGGTTTTGCTGCCAAGGGCGATGAGGGTGCCTGGGCCGGCTTTGATGTGGATTTTTGCAAGGCAGTTGCTGCGGCCGCTTTGGGTGATGCGGCCAAGGTTGATTATGTTCCGCTCAATGCCAAGGAGCGTTTTGATGCCTTGAAGTCAGGTGCGGTCGATGTGCTGGCGCGCAACACCACGTGGACGATGGAGCGCGAGACCAAATTTCCCTTGCGCTTTGTTGGCGTGAATTACATGGACGGGCAGGGCTTCATGGTGAACAAGGCCTTGGGTGTCAACACGGTTCTTACCATGAGCCAAGCCGCGATTTGTTTTCTGACTGGTACCACGACGCAAGCCAACGTCGAAGATTTTTTTCGTGAAAAAGAAATGTCATTTTTGCCCGTCACGTTTGATAATATCGATGAACTGGTCACCGCCTATGAAGCTGGCAAGTGTGACAGTTACACCGCCGACCAATCGCAGCTCTATGCGGTGCGGCTCAAGCTTTCCAAGCCTGAAGACAATATCATTTTGCCAGACGTGATTTCAAAAGAGCCGCTTGGCCCCTCGGTGCGTCAGGGCGACGAGCAATGGTTCAACATCGTGCGCTGGACGCTTTTTGCGCTGATCAATGCTGAAGAGCTCAGCGTGACGGCAGCATCGGTGGACGACCTGAAAGCCAGCAGCAAGAGTCCAGCCATCCGCCGCCTTCTTGGTGTCGAGGGCACGTTTGGCGTTGACATGGGACTGGATGCCGATTGGGCAGTTCGGGCCATCAAGGCTTCCGGAAACTATGGCGAAATTTTTGACAGGAATTTGGGCAAGGGCTCCAAGCTTGGCATCGAGCGCGGCATCAACGCGCTGTGGAATGCCGGTGGGCTGCTTTATGTGCCGCCGGTCAGGTGAGCGCTTGACATTGTAGTTGTTTTTGTATAATTATACTTTTGGATATACAAAATGAACAAACCGCTCATAATACGTAAGGTTGGGAACTCATTGAGTTTGACCATTTCGGATATTGCCAAAGACATGGGTCTTGGTGAGGGGGACAAGGTTTTTGCGATGCGCACACTAAATGGCTACGAACTAACGCCCTATGATGCAAACTTTGAAAAAGCTGTGGAATCGGCGCGTGGCTTTATGCGCAAATATCCCAACGCCATGAAAAAACTGGCGGAGTAGGCATCCACCATGATTTGGTTAACAAGGCACATGGTGGAGGCTTTCCACCGTGAATCACTCGTGCGTTTTGGTGGTGCCGATGGCTTGCGCGATCAGGGGCTGTTGCTCAGTGCTTTGGCTCGAGCTGAGAACATTTACGCTTATGAAGCTGAAGCCGATGTGTTCCGTTTGGCCGCAGCATACTGCGCAGGTGTAGTGAAGAACCATCCATTCATAGATGGCAACAAACGCACGGGGGTCTTGAGTGCAATTGCATTTCTTGAATTGAACGGCGTCGAGCCGGAGTTCGAAGAGGCAATGATCGTAACCATGGTGTATGGACTGGCAGCAAGCGAAGTAACTGAAGACGAATTTGCAGCGTGGCTCAGAGCTGCTGCGGCCTAGTGCGGGATGGGTTTAGATTGACCCAATTGCCCATACCCTCACCCTGAGGCGCCCTGCGAAGCAGGGCCTCGAAGGGCTGCTGGATGCGCAAAAGGTGCTTCGAGGCATCGCAAGGGCGATGCTCCTCAGCATGAGGGAATCGTGAATTGGGTC
>JANMPF010000529.1:0-3684 GCA_031369725.1 Rhodobiaceae bacterium
GGGTCAATTGTTGTTTCAACAATGATCGATTGGTCATAATTCTTAACCAGCTCAGGCAATTGTGCAGCGATCATATCCACAACATACTGGGTGGCTGGAATGTAGTTTGAGGCAACCACGCTTGCAGGTGCATTGATGGCCTGGTCAGCCTCGTCGCGGGTCACAAATCCTGCATCCACCATGGAATTGATAACCAGATTTGCCCGTGCGCCTGATTCCACCGGATGGGTGAGGGGGTTGTAAGTTGTGGGAGCTTTCAACACGCCAGCCAAAGTGGCGGCTTCCATCATGCTGAGTTCAGTGGCTGACTTGTGGTAAAAGGTCTGTGCCGCCTTTTCGATGCCGGTGGCCCCACCGCCAAAATAAACCCGGTTGAGATAGAGCTGCAGAATTTCATCTTTGGAGAATTTCGTTTCCAGCCAAAGCGCCAACACCAACTCTTGAACCTTGCGCTGCAGCGTGCGTTCGGGGTTTAAAAACAGGTTTTTGGCCAACTGTTGGGTGAGCGTGGAACCGCCTTGCACAACATGACCGGCACTGATGTTTTGCAACGTCGCGCGCACCAGGCCCAATGGATCCACCCCGTAATGCGACCTGAAACGTCGGTCTTCAATTGCGATCAATGCATTGGGAACGTAATCCGGGAGATCAGCAAGCCGCACTTGATCACCAAAAAAAGCCCCCTGCTCGGATAAAACCGTACCATCGGCAGCCAGCAACATGATGCCGGGTTCCTGCTCGGGAATTTGCAAAAGGCCTTTTTGCGCCAGTGAAAACCACACATAGCCAAGGCCTACGGCAAGTGCCAATGTACCTAAAATGGCGGTTTTAAAGGCAAACCTGAACAGCCAGCCGAGAAATGACCGGCGGCGTTTTGGGGCTCGCTCGGCAGGCAAAACGCGGGAGTTGCCACGGTCAAATAGCTGCGGTTCTCTCCGCAGTTTGCGCGAGTTCCGCTTCTTGCCGCCAAAAATTCCCATCGTCCGTCCCGGTTGCAAAGGCTCTATGCCTTTGATGGGGTTAAACAATTAACCCTTGATTAAGGGTGAATTCGGCACAAAAAATGTTCCAATCATGGCAGCTTACATGACTGCTCCCACTTGCCATGGCACAAATTCATTGTCGCCATAGCCCAGCTCTTCCGACTTGGTGGTCTCGCCAGAAGCAACTTTCAGGATTTTGGCGAAGATTTCCTGGCCTTTTTCCGCGATCGAAACACCTTCAATTACGTCACCGCAATTGATGTCCATGTCGTCGATCATGCGGCGGTAAACGTCTGAATTTGTTGCTAATTTAATACTCGGCACCGGCTTGCAGCCGTACGCTGAGCCGCGCCCCGTGGTAAAGCACAAAAGGTTTGCGCCACCGGCAACCTGGCCTGTCGCCGACACCGGGTCATAACCCGGAGTATCCATGAAAACAAAGCCCTTGGCGGTTACCGGTTCAGCATAGCGATAGACTGCCCGCAACGTCGTCGTGCCCCCCTTGGCGGCGGCCCCCAATGATTTTTCAAGAATGGTGGAAAGTCCGCCCAGCTTATTTCCAGGAGATGGATTATTGTTCATTTCCATGAGGTTGCGCTTGGCATAATCTTCCCACCAGTGAATGACTTCAACCAGTTTCTCGCCAACTTCGCGGGTTGCCGCGCGGCGCGTGAGCAGGTGTTCCGCCCCGTAGATTTCCGGGGTTTCAGAGAGTATAGCAGTTCCCCCTTGGCGAACGAGGATATCCACCGCCGCCCCAAGTGAAGGATTGGCGGTAATTCCAGAATAGCCGTCCGAGCCACCGCATTGTAATGCAAGGACTAATTCCGATGCATAACATTTCTCGCGTTTGACGTCATTCACGTATGGCAGCATTTGCGTGACCGCGGCAACTCCCGCTGCAACCGTTTTGCGGGTGCCGCCGGTTTCTTGAATTGTCATCGTGCGGAAGGTATTTCCTTCAACGATTCCATAGGCTTCCTTGAAACGGGGGATTTGAAAGCCTTCACATCCCAGCCCCACCATGAGGATGCCGCCCATGTTGGGGTTGGTGGCATAGCCCCATGAGGTACGCTTGAGGATATCGAAAATGACACCGCGAAAATCAATCACACAGCCATTATCCATCTTGAGCGCAACAATTCCGTCTATATTCTTGTAATCTTTCAATATTCCAGAACGGTTGATGTCATCGGCAATGAAACCTGCAACTGTTGCCGAGCAATTGACACTTGTCATGATGCCAATGTAATTGCGCGTGCCAACCCGCCCATTGGCGCGCCTAAACCCTTGAAATGTAGCCTGTTTTTCCAGTGGCAGAATGTCCTCCTGGATGGCCCCCTGGCCATAGGCATAGTCATGGGAAAGCTCACCCATGCCAATGTTATGGTCGTGAATCCATTCGCCCACTTCAATATTTTTCTTTGCAAAACCAATGATTTGACCAAATTTCCGCACCGGTTCGCCGGATTTTATGGCCACCGCTGCCATCTTGTGGCCCTTGCCAATGCGCTCAGCCGCCACGATTCCTTCACTTGTGAGCCCACCTTTTTCCGCCGTGGTGATCGCGACAAGCACGTTATCAGCCGCATTTAGACGTAAGAAACGATGACTTTTCGGTGTGTTTTCGGGCATTTGGCAAGGCCTCCGGGCGCCTTTTAACATAAAACTTGCGTTGTCTATTATTCATACTAACATGTTAGCATGAATAATACAGCTTTGAATTCAGACTTTGTAAACCCAGTTCGTAAAGGTACTCGCGGCGGTGCCGGTAGTCATGTGTATTCTGTGCTGCGCGAAGCAATTATTTCCCTCGAGCTCAAGCCTGGCCAGGTTTTGGACAAGCAGATTTTGGCCGAACGTTTCGGGGTTTCACGCGCTCCCATATATGATGCCTTCACCAGGCTTCAGGCCGAAGCCCTGGTTGACGTGGTGCCCCAGCGCGGAACGACGGTGAGCCTGATCAAGATATCTGATGCCCGCGAAAACATGTTTCTGCGCCGCGCCATTGAAGTGGAAGCCGTGCGGGCCATAACGCGCAATTTTGGCGGTGACTACCTGGAAGCGCTTAAGCAAAACCTGCGTTATCAAACAGCCGCAGCTGCCAATGGGGATTTGCTTGGCTTTCACCGATTTGATCTGGAATTTCATGCGGTGTTGTTCGAGGCCCTGGGCTTTGAGCGGGTAAAAGCCTTCGCTGAAACAGCGCGGCTGGGCCTCGACCGGGTACGCCGCCTGTTGAATTCCAGGCGGCGGCAGGAAGTAACCTTGCAGGAGCACCAGGCAATTGTTGATGCGCTTGCCCAGCGCAATTCAAATGCCGCAGCCGATGCAATGGGCGTTCATCTCGATGCGGTAATGAAAGAGCTTGAAGCCTTTGCGGCAGCCAATCCTGAACTCTTTGCGGACCTCCAGTCATGAAAAAACTTCTGTTTAAAACCCCATCAGGTGCAGCCATTTCATTTACCGAACTGGGTTTTGGCAGTGCGCCGCTTGGCAATCTCTACCGCGCGCACACGGAAAAAGAGGCGCAAGCGACGTTCGAGGCGGCATGGAAAGCCGGCATTCGCTATTACGATACCGCACCGCTTTATGGCCTGGGACTTTCTGAAACGCGCCTCAATCACTTCCTTCGCGGGCGCAAACGTTCCGACTACGTGCTCTCCTCCAAGGTGGGACGCCTCCTCAAGGTGTGTGAACC
>JANMPF010000582.1:0-4319 GCA_031369725.1 Rhodobiaceae bacterium
GTGTAGAAGTCTGCCGCATGGCGCCCTTGTTCGCGGGCACCATAGCTTGAACCTTTGCGCCCGCCAAATGGCACGTGATAATCCACCCCTGCCGTTGGCAGATTGACCATCACCATTCCGGCGGCCGATTTCTTGCGAAAATCTGTTGCGTATTTGAGCGACGTTGTGAAAATGCCTGATGACAGGCCAAATGGCGTGTCATTGGCTACGCTTAACGCCTCATCATAACTGTCAACCTTGATGACAGATGCCACGGGGCCAAACACTTCTTCGCGGTTGATGCGCATGTCATTCCTGGTATTCACAAACAGCGCAGGTGACAGATAATGCCCCTTTGTATCGCGGTTCAGCCGTTCGCCTCCCCATGCCAATTCACCACCTTCGGCCCGTGCAATGCCGATATATTTTTCATCCTGGGCCATTTGGCTTTCGTCAATGACGGGTCCAACCTGTGTTCCGTCCTTCAAGGCATGATCAACCTTCAAGGTTTTCATCGCCGCCACCATCTTCTCAACAAAGGTGTCATGCACTTTGCTCTGCACCACAAATCGCGAAGACGCCGTACAGCGTTGGCCGGTTTGGTAGAATGCGCCATCAATGGAGGCGGCAACGGCTGCATCAACGCTGGCATCATCCAGAACCACCATTGGATTCTTGCCACCCATTTCGAGCTGATATTTTGCACCCCGGCTGGAACATGCCATTGCCACCTTGGCACCCGTCTCGACCGAGCCGGTGAATGAAATTGCGTTCACGCCGCGTGACTCCAGCATGGTTTGCCCGACAACCGAGCCTCGTCCCATCACCAAATTAAGAACGCCCTTTGGCAGGCCGGCACGCGATAGAATTTCAACCAGGGCCCAGGCAGAGCCCGGAACGAGATCAGCTGGCTTGAACACAACAGTGTTGCCAAAGGCGAGTGCCGGGGCCATTTTCCAGGCCGGAATTGCAATGGGGAAGTTCCACGGACAGATCAGGCCAACCACTCCAAGCGGCTCGCGGGTAATTGCCACATCAACGCCCGCCCGCACGGAGGCTACTGAAACGCCCTCAATACGCAATGCTTCCTGGGCAAAAAACTTGAAGATCTGGGCCGCCCGCATGGTTTCAGCAATGCCGTTGGCAAGCGGCTTTCCTTCTTCGCGTGAAAGCAGGCGGCCAATCTCATCCTTGCGGGCCAAAAGCTCAATGCCCGCTGCTTCGAGAATGTCAGCCCGTTGCTGCGGCGTGGTGTTGGCCCAGGATGCGGAAGCTGCCTTGGCGGCACTAATTGCGGCTTCAGCTTGCTTTTTGTCAGCTTGCGCATAGTCACCGACGATATCGGTGATATCCGACGGGTTGATATTCGGTCTCGTCTCGAAACCATCGACCCATTCGCCATTGATGAAATTCTTGTGTAGCGCCATAATGCAGTTCACTCCTTATTGTGGGAAAAATAACTAGCACGTGTGGGCGGGGAGGCAAGCATGAGAATTGGTTTCATAGGTGCTGGCCTCATGGGGCATGGCATGGTCTTGGGCCTGCTCAAACGAGGCCACCAGGTAACCGTCATAGCCCACCGCAATCGCAGGCCGATTGAAGACCTGGTGTCAAAAGGTGCCGTTGAAGCGTTAAACCTCAAAGCGGTCGCTGAAAACAGTGAATGCATTGTCTTCTGCCTGTCAAACTCAAAAATTGTCAGCAAGACAATTACAGGCCTCAAGCCACATCTGAGAAGCGGCCAGGTCCTGATTGATACCAGCACGTCTGAACCCGCATCAACCCGCTTTGTTGCAATGGAATTGGCAAAGCTTGGTGTTGCCTATGCTGACGCGCCCTTGACTGGTGGTCCCGAACAGGCTGCTAAATCTGAGCTCGGCGTTCTCTGTGGGGCAAGCCCGGAAACCTTTAGGTCAATAGCGCCCCTTCTTGCCTGCTTTGCCTCAACCATACGTTACATGGGGCCTGTTGGGTCCGGGCATACGGCAAAACTCATTTCAAATTATTTGGTAACGGGAATGATTGCCCTGGTAGGAGAGACATTTGAAGCTGCCCGCGAGGCGAACATCGATTGGCGCAATCTCTATGAAGCCATGCTGAATGGTTCAGGCAATTCCGGCGTGTTGCGCAAAATGGTGGAGCCTGCGTTGGCGGGAGATTTTGAGGGTTACAGGTTTTCATTGGATAATGCGTTGAAGGATATTGGCTATTACAAAAACTTGCGGGCCCCAACCGATTTGGCAAAGGCCGTGGCAGAGGTATTTTCAAAGGCTGCATCCAACGGTCTTGGACCACAAAACGTGAGCCACCTTCTCAAATCATGAGAGACGAAGAGCCATAGCCCCAACCACAACAAGTACGCCTCCCAAAATCCGCGTGAAGCTCATGGACTCCTGCAGGTATTTCGCCGACATGAGTATGACGAACAGAATGCTCGTTTCACGCAACGCCGCAACTGCTGCAATGGGTGCCTTCGTCATGGCCCAAATTACGATCCAATACGCTCCCGCAGAAAGCAATGCGCCTGCAATCCCGCTTTTCCAATAGGGCGCAACCTCGCGAAAAATTCCCGACCCCCGCATGTAAACGCCTGCAACGCCAAGAAACACCGCGTCGAGAATAAACACGGTTCCCGTGTAACCCGAAGCCGCCGCCGATATGCGCCCGCCAAGACCATCCACAACTGTATAGGCCGCGATAAAACCAGAAGTTCCCAGCGCAAAAAGCAGCGTGGTTCGGTCAAGATGCAGGGATTTTGATTTGCCGACAGCCACCAAATAAATCCCCGTCACCAATACACCAATGCCAGCAGCAGTGAGCATGTTGACCTGTTCGTGGGCAACCAGCCAGGTTGTGAGAAGTGTCAGCAACGGTGCTGTGCCACGGGCAATGGGGTAAACCTGGCTCAGGTCGCCGTGACGATAGCTGCGGGCGAGAAAAACATTGTAGCCGGTGTGAAGCAGCCCCGAAATGAGTGCATAGGGCAGGCTGGCTGGTGATGGCCAAACAAACAAAGCCAGCATCGCCAAGCCCATGAAACCCATGAGGGTTTGCAGGAGAAACAGGGACAAAAAGCGGTCAAGCTTGAGTTTGACAATTAAGTTCCAGCTTGCGTGCATGAAGGCAGCGGCCAGGACAGCAAGGAAAACCGTAATTTGCAAGGGGGGTCGACTCCGGATAATGGCCGTATCTAGCGCGACACAGGCGATTTCGCCAGTGAAACAAAAAAGGGAGCCAAAATGGCTCCCTGGGTCGACGTTGATCCAGCGCTATGTACATGCCGTGCCAGCAGCCACAGTTGATTGATAACAGAACAATTTCAGGGAACCGCGTGGACGCCTGGTAATCATTTTTGATACTTTGAAGGTGCTGGCACCCAATATGCTTTGACCCATGAAATTTGCAACGTAAGGGGTGTAGGTCGTACACACACGTGCCACAATGAGATCATTTCCCGATGTCATGAGTGTCGCCATGGTTGTTGTCACCGGTGCTGCACCGCAAGATGAGCCTTTGGCATTATTTGTCGACCAGATCTGGATTATGACTGGCGCGGCCGATGTACCGGTATTGCGATATGCGAACAGTTCAACCCGAACATTCGCCGATGGGGTTGGCATCAGGATCAAGTCTGTCGAATAGTAGAAATCAGCGATTTCGGACTTCAAAATGGAATCGTTGCTCCGTGTCACCAGGTCCCCCATCACATCGGCAGCATAGGTAATTTTCCTGTTCAGCGAAACAAGGCCCGTAAGGTCAGCCATGCCAAAATAGAGAAAGATCATGAATGGAAATATCATTGCCATTTCGATGGCAGCGGCACCGCGGCTGTTTCTCAGAAATTTCTTGCCAGCATTTTTCATCTTGTTGTCCAATTCAAATTCAAAAAATGCCATCAGGAACAAGTGGTGGTCGAGGTTGGGTATGGCTCGTTGCGGAATATGGCGATGCCGCCGAGGCGGCGTGCCTTATTGCCGTTGATATTGCCGAGGAAACTCATGAATGGCATTGCAAAGGTCCAATCATAGGTGGCTATAACGGCAGCCGGCTGCGATGGCTGGCCGCAGTCATATGAAGTGGGATTTGGTGTGCCGTCAGCCTTCAAGCCTACATTGAGGTAACTTGGTATGCTGGCTTTCAGGCTCGCAAATGATGTGTCCGGCTTCACATAGACAGTTACCTTGGAGGTGCAATCCACCAGTATGCCGATGCGCGTGCATATTTTGGCCTTGAATGCCGCGGCATTGAGGCCGGCTGCCTGGGCACTTCCTGTCCTGATTTGTCGCGCTGCATCTTGAACGCTGGATTGAAGAACATATTCGGTAAACAGCATCAGGCCC
>JANMPF010000022.1:0-3688 GCA_031369725.1 Rhodobiaceae bacterium
GTGCGGCCAAAGCCGCAAATGACTTCATCGGACACGATCAGCACGCCATATTTGCGGCAAATGCGCTGCACTTGCGGCCAATAGGTTGCGGGCGGAATGAGAACACCTGCTGCCCCCTGAATGGGCTCGCCCACAAAGGCGGCCACATTTTCGGGCCCCACCTCAAGGATCTTCTTTTCGAGTTCGGCTGCTGCATCAAGCCCGAAATCTTCCGGTGATTTGTCGCCACCAAAATCATACCAATAGGGCTGCTGAATATGGTGGAAGCCGGGAAAGCGGGTGCCGCCCTGCTCATGCATGCCGGTCATGCCGCCAAGGTTGGCAGCCACCATGGTGGAACCATGATAGCCGCGGTTACGGGCAATAAAGTGCTGGCGGTAGGGCTTGCCCTTGAGCTTCCAATAGTGGCGCACAAAGCGCACCATGGTATCATTGCATTCCGAGCCAGAGTTGGTGAAGAAAATTTTCTGGAACCGCTTTGGCAGAACGGACGAAATCTTGGTGGCCAAATCAGTGGTCGGCACCGTGGTGGTTTTGAAAAACGTATTGTAATAGGGCAAATCCAGCATCTGCTTATAGGCAACTTCGGCCAATTCCTTGCGGCCATAGCCCACATTCACGCACCACAGGCCCGACATGGCATCGAGAATCTTGTTGCCCTTGCCATCCCAGATGTAAACGCCATCAGCCTGCGTGATAACGCGGGGGCCACCGGCGGCATGGAACGCCTTGTGGTCAGTGAAGGGGTGAAAATGGTGGGCGATATCGTTTTGAACGACTTCGGCGATATTGATGTTTTTCTGGTGCACGGTCATGGGGTCTCTCCAAGTTCTAAATTCAGCAAGAAATTCGGAATGGAGGGATTGCTAAGGCTTGAATCCGATACGGGCGCAGTTCACCATAACTTCGTCATGAAGGGTGCGCGACCAGATTGGCAGTATTATTCCCGCAGGTGTCATGTGACAGCACATGGGCAAAGCATACATTATTGCCCATTTTAAGCAACTCCCCACATTTGTCTTATGAATTGCTTGCAGAATTCCAAATTATACGTTCATATTGCATCGCAACAGCGGGGAATAGCCGGGCGATGAGCTTCAATGAAATGTTTGCGCCAAATGGAAGCGTACGGGCACCTTATGCCCGGGTGGAAAAATGGCTCCAGAAGCTTGGCAAGGAAGACATCGAGCGGGCTTTGCGGGAATCGGAAGCGCGGTTTCGCCGGCAAGGCATCACATTCGCGGTTTATGGCGACGATAAAGCCTCCGAGCGTCTGATCCCTTTCGACATTGTTCCGCGTATTTTTGCCGCCAATGAATGGCGCAGGCTGTCAGCTGGCATTGAGCAAAGGGTGCGTGCCATCAATGCATTCATCCACGATCTCTATCACCGCCAGGAAATCCTGCGGTCGGGCCGCATCCCTTCAGATTTCATCATCCAGAACGAGGCCTTTGTGCCGGAAATGGTTGGAGTGAACCCCGCCCGGGGAATTTATGCACATATCATGGGCATTGATATTGTGCGCGTGAGTGAGAATGAGTTCTACGTGCTGGAAGACAATTGCCGCACGCCATCGGGTGTTTCCTACATGCTCGAAGACCGGGAAGCGATGATGTATCTGTTCCCCGAACTGTTTGCGCAGCAACGGGTAGCGCCGGTTGAAAGCTATCCCACCACCCTGCGCAAAACCTTGGAAAGTGTTGCACCCACCACCACCGGCAATGAGCCGACAATTGTAGTCCTTACTCCCGGCATCCATAATTCCGCATTTTTCGAGCATGCGTTCCTGGCCGATGAAATGGGCTGTGAACTTTGCGAAGGCGATGACCTCTTCGTTTCCGATGGTTGGCTCTACATGCGCACCACGCAAGCACCACGCCGGGTCGACGTGGTTTATCGCCGTATTGATGATGCCTATCTTGATCCCCTCGCCTTCCGACACGATTCAAACCTCGGAGTTCCAGGAATCTTTGACGTTTACCGGGCTGGCCATGTGACCCTGGTGAATGCGCCGGGAACCGGGGTTGCCGACGACAAGTCAATTTACACCTTCATGCCAGACATCATTGAATTTTATACGGGTGAAAAGCCACTGCTTAAAAATGTTCCAACCTGGCGCTGCTCCAATCCGAATGACCTCAAATACGTTGTTGAGCATTTGGCCGAACTGGTGGTGAAGGAAGTTCATGGTTCGGGCGGCTATGGCATGCTGGTTGGGCCTACATCTTCCAAAGCTGACATAGAGCTGTTCCGCGCAAAGATTGTTGCACGCCCCAGCAACTATATTGCCCAACCGACCCTTGCACTTTCAGCAGTTCCCACATTCACAGACTCCGGCGTGGCGCCGCGCCATGTGGATTTGCGGCCGTTTGTATTGTCGGGTGAACAGGTGCGAATCACGCCCGGTGGCTTGACGCGGGTGGCACTCAAGGAAGGCTCGCTTGTGGTGAATTCCAGCCAGGGTGGCGGCACCAAAGACACCTGGGTTTTGGAGGATTAGGCCATGCTGGGACGCACCGCCGCCTCGCTTTACTGGATGTCGCGTTATGTTGAGCGGGCCGAGAACATGGCGCGCCTGCTTGAGGTGGGCTACCGCATTTCACTCATGCCCGGGGCCATCGAAGGCCACAGGGATGAATGGCGTTCCACTCTCACCAGTGCGGCGTGCGAAGACAGTTACAAGGAAAAGCACGAAGAAATCGACGGTGCAAATGTCATTCACTTCCTGCTGTTTGATGAAAGCAATGCATCGAGTGTCAAGTCCTGTCTGAAATCGGCGCGTAACAACGGACGGGCGGTGCGCACCGCCCTCACGCGTGATGTGTGGGAAAGCCTGAATTCCACATGGAATGAACTTGCATTGGTCGCTCCCGATAATATCACCGCTGACCGCCTGCCCGGGTTTTTGGAGTGGGTGAAGCAGCGGGCCATGGCGTTTCGCGGCGCCCTGCTTGGCACCATGCTGCGCAATGACACTTATTATTTCAGCCAACTTGGAAATTTCATTGAGCGGGCAGACAATACCGCACGCATACTTGACGTGAAATATTTCATTCTGCTGCCCCGTCCGAGCGATGTGGGCAGTGACCTTGACAACCAGCAGTGGGCGCAAGTCCTGCGTTCGGTTTCAGCCCACCGGGCATATCGCTGGTTTTACAAGGATAGCCGATACCGGCCCTGGCTGGTTTCCGAGTTTTTGATCTTGAAAGAAGAAATGCCGCGCTCTTTGCTGTTTACCTATCAATGGGTGAATGCAGCACTGGATGGGCTGGCAGAGCTTTACGGCAACCACTATGACTGCCATGGCATTGCGGCGGATACTTACAAACGCCTCAAGAATGGCAATATGGAACAGATATTCCAAAACGGCCTGCATGAATTCCTGCAAGACTTCATGGATTCGAACAATGCCCTATCCCAGAGCATTGCAACCAACTTTAACTTTCCGTGACATGATGCGCCTTAATATTCGCCATGAAACTTTTTACACCTATGAAACGCTGCTGAGCTATTCGGTACAGCGGCTCTACCTCACGCCGCAGAATTTCGCCGCCCAGACCATTGTGAACTGGAACATCGACGCACCAGGGGGGCCCGTTGCGCATCGCGCCCATCAAGTTGCACAGCAGACGCAAATTCAATCGCTTCTCGAGCTGCAAGTTGCGCAAAAAGGCGCCCACTTCATTGA
>JANMPF010000033.1:0-11059 GCA_031369725.1 Rhodobiaceae bacterium
ACGAGGTTGGTTCCCGCTATTGTGGCGATCACACAAAAAGCGGCAAACCAAACGGATGCTATGCTGATCCGCGTTGCTGAATTGGGATTTACAACTGTCGTTTGAGGGTCGTTCAAAATGTCGCCTGAAAGCAAAATAAAAACCCCGCCAACAATGCGGGGGCTTCAGGTTCGTTATTGCGCGAAGTAAGGAATGGTCGCCGGGTCTTTGCCCCAAGCCGCCGCCAAATATTTTCCACCAAGCTTTGTCATGGTGCCGTCGTCAATCATTGCCTTGATGATTGAATCAATGGTGGCTTCATTGGGCGAACCTTTTTCGTAAATTGCGCCGTAGCTTTCGCCCGTCTTGAACTGGCCGACAACCACGGATTTGCCAGCAGTATTTTTTTCCTCGGCAAGTGCGATTGAAGTATCTGTCATTGCAGCATCAATTTGGCCAGCTCGCAAAGCGGTGAACATGTCACCCTGATCCGGGTAGACCTGCACATTGGTCAGACCGAGTTTTTCAGTTGCAAATGATGCACCCGTGGTAGCCTGCTGCACGCCAACTTTTGCGGTCTTCAGGCTTGTTGCATCAACGGGTGCGTCTGAGCGGGTGATCACGCCAATGTCTGAACTGAAATAGGGAATAGAGAAATCCACAACTTTTTTGCGATCGTCGGTAATAGACACTTGGGAGAGAGTAAGATCGTAGCCTGAGGTTTGGCCGGCGACCAAGGGATCCCAACCCACGTTCACAACTTCCAGCTTGTCGTAACCGGCGCGCCAGGCAATTTCTGCAGCCATGCAGTATTCCATACCATCCTTGATGCCTTCGGGCGTATCGCCATTCCACCAAATTGGCGCTGGCAAATTAACTTGAACGGTCAGTTGACCGGCCTTGGCAGGGGCAGCAATGGGAATTGATCCCTTGGCACCGGAGAGTTCACAGTTGCCAATCTTATCCATCGACATGGCAGATGTGGATAATGCCAGCAAAGCGGCAAGGGCCAGAAAATTACGTTTGGTATTTGCCATTTAAGAACTCCCTGTTTTGGCGTTGGCTGCGAGCATACACCGAAAAGGGGGATGGGCGGCAAGAGGTTAAATATCTGGCCTATGGTTTTGCTTTGGTTCAGCATCTACCCGGTCCAACCCAAGCCTTGCGCCACGCAGTTCATGGTCATGAGCAAAGGCATGTTGAGCTTGTCATCGCGCTTTTCGCCGCGGGTTTCCCGAAGCAGTTGCACTTGCCAGAGGTTGGCCCGGTCAACGATGGGGCGAACCCTGTCGAACCTGCGGCGGAAACCCTGGAACCGCTCGCACAAAATTTTGGCTCCGGTAAGTTCAAGAATTGCCTTGCTGGTGCGGCGGTGTTCGTGGGCGATGAGGGCAAAGATGCGCTCGGCGTCATTGCGGTCTGGCACCAGCTCAGCATATTTTTCGGCAACGGCCATATCGGCGAGGAACAGTGATTTTTCAACTTCATCGACAGCCAAGCGGAAGCCGCGAGATTTGTTGAACATGTCGCGCAGCAGTGTGAGACCTTGCGGCCCCCGCGCTGACAGAAAATCGTCCAGCGCGTAGCCCAGGCCATACCAGCCGGTCAGCAAGTGGCGGTTTTGGCTCCAGGCGAACACCCATGGAATGGCGCGCAAATCGTCAATGCCTTTGGCACCGAAGCGGCGGGCGGGGCGTGAACCAAGTTTCAGGAGAGCAAGCTCTTCTACCGGGCTTGCCGCATGGAAATAATTGAGCAGGGCCTTGTCCTCTGCAAGCTTGCGATAAGCCCTGAATGAGAGACTGGCAATTTCTTCGACCGCCTTCTGATGCAGCGGGTTAATGCGAAGTTCCGGCTCTTCGCCTGATTTCAAGGTGTGCACCAAAACGCTTGATGTCAGAACTTCCAAATTGTTGAGGGCCGTTCCCCGGTTGGCAAATTTCGAGGATACCACTTCACCCTGCTCGGTCACCCGCATATGGCCATTAATTGTGCCGGCGGGTTGGGCGGCAATGGCCCGCCCGGTTGGGGCACCGCCACGGCTTACGGAACCACCGCGGCCATGGAAGAAGCTTACATCAACACCTGCCTCCTTGCCGACCCGAATGAGCAGGCGTTGGGCTTCGAAAAGTTCAAAGTTGGCGCAGAAAAAGCCGCCATCCTTGTTGCTGTCGGAGTAGCCAAGCATGACTTCCTGCCGCCCGCCAGAATCCTTTACTGACCGCTGCACGACATCAATCGCGAAAAGTTCCTTCATGATCGCAGGACCAGCGCGCAGGTCGTCGATGGTTTCAAAGAGGGGCACAATGCGCAAGCGGCAACTCTCGCTGCTGGTGTCATCGCTGAACAGGCCGCAATATTTCGCCAACAGATAGAGCCCCAAAATATCGGCGGCACTTTTCGTCATTGAAAGAATGAAGGTGCCAAGCGATTGCGGGTCGGGGCCATCAAGAGTTTCGCGGGCAAGATAGAGGAGGTCAAGCAATTCACGGGCCTCTTCGGAAACGCCAAAGAAGTGCGGCAGGAAGCCAAGCGGCTTGCCCAGCTCGTCGGTTATCCATGCGGACCAGGCAGGGGTTGCAAGTTGTGGCACCCTGGTTTTGGAAACCGGGTTCATCTTTGCCCAGATTTCCTGCAGCACGCGGTTGATCACCGTGGTATTTTGTCGGATGTCGAGGCTTACAGTGCGGAAGCCAAAAATCTCGGCTTCCCAGCGCACCGGCCGCACAAGGGTGGCCGCCACACTTACGGCTTTCATCTCAGCAAGGGCATTTTCGGCGGCGGCTATTTCAGAAATAAATTCAGCGATGTTCTCGAATGGCCGGGTTCCTGGAGCGGGCGTGATAATCGCGTTCAAACGAAGCTTCAGTGCACTGAAGAATTGGCGGAAGGGTTCGATCGGGTTGCGCTCCAGCAACGCCGCAGCCTGACCTGAGGCTTGCAATTGTGCATTCAATCTTTCGGTGAAAGCGGCTGGCAGCGTTATTTCATTTCGGCTGAGCGAGATCAGCTGGGTCAACTCACTCAAGCGCTTGTCCAGACGTTCAACGGCCGTCTTGCGGTTTTCGAGCAGGGCAAACCGCGTGGTCGCAACCGTTACAAACGGGTTGCCGTCCCTGTCGCCACCTATCCACGACGAGAATTTCAGGGGCGGGCGCACCCGGCTGCGCACTTCGGGGTAATGCCTTTGCAGTCCAAATTCCATGAGATCACACAGGGAAGATGTGCGGTCAAACAGGGCTTCGCGGAAAAAATGCAGGCCCCATGAAATTTCTGATTCCACCGTTGGCTTGACGATGCGGATTTCGCCGGTCATCCACAACAAGTCGATTTCATTGCGGAGAAGGTCAAGAAGTGCTTTGCGCTCGCGCGCGGTCCAGCGGGGGGATTCCAATTCATACAGCTTCAGGTAAATTCGACGGTGAATTTCAAGAACGGTTACACGCTTGGCTTCAGTCGGGTGGGCTGTGATGGTGGGTTGAACGTCAATGGTGTCCAATGCCTTTTGCACGGTTTCAGGGGCCACACCGAAAGTGGCGATTTGACTGAAGGCGTGCGACAGGGAACCTGTGATCACATCCGGCCCGCCCTGCTTTTCCAGTTGGCGGCGATTGCGAATGGCGGCATTTTCTTCGGCGATGCTCAAGAGTTGGAGCCAAATGCCGATGGCTTGCAGGGCGTGTTCAATAAGATGGGGCGGAATGCCGGCGGCTTCTTCCGGCTGGTCGATCACGGTCAAGACGGTGGGTTCGCGCAGGCGAATGACCTGACGCAGCAAATTGCGAAGCATCACGGTAATCTCGTCGATGTAGGAAACGTCTTCAGTCACCCCAAGCTCCGGCTTATTCATGTCGTCTTTATCCCAATTTGATTGGCGCACCTCACTGCACGAGGAGATTTGTGCAGCGCAACATACAGCTTGTCAATGTGAGATTGTGGGTTGCCCCCGGCAGCCTTCACCCGCTATGACGCGCCCCATGTTACAGATCAATAATCTTACTTTCCGAATCGGCGGCCGTCTTCTGCTTGAAGGCGCTTCCGCGTCGCTACCCGATGGCCACAAGGTTGGCCTGGTCGGCCGCAATGGCACGGGAAAGTCCACACTTTTGAAGCTTATTCTTGGGGATTTAGTCCCTGAATCCGGTTCTGCCAGTGTTCCCAAAAACGCCCGCATCGGGACCGTGGCGCAGGAAGCGCCAGGGGGCTCGGAAAGCCTGCTCGACACGGTTATGGCGGGCGATCTCGAGCGGGAAGCGTTATTGAAGGAGGCGGAAATTGCCACCGACCCGCACCGCATTGCGGAAATTCAAATCCGGCTTGCCGATATTGATGCCCATTCGGCACCGGCGCGGGCTGCGATTATTCTGGCTGGCCTTGGGTTCAACGAGACCACACAGAATGGTCCCTGCTCTGCCCTTTCAGGCGGCTGGCGCATGCGTGTGGCACTGGCTGCAGCGCTGTTTGGAGCACCCGATGTACTGCTGCTTGATGAGCCCACCAACTATCTTGATCTTGAAGGCACCATCTGGCTGAAGAGTTACATTCGCGATTATCCGCACACCATTTTGCTGGTTAGCCATGACCGCGACCTGTTGAATGATGCAGTCGATTCCATTCTTCATTTGGACCAGGGCAAGCTCACCATTTATGTCGGCAACTATAATAATTTCGAACGCCAGCGCCGCGAGAAGCAGGCCCTTACCGCCAAGATGAAAAAGAAGCAGGAAGAGCAGCGCGACCACATGCAGGCGTTTGTTGACCGCTTCAAGGCCAAGGCTTCCAAGGCCAAGCAGGCGCAAAGCCGCATGAAAGCCCTGGCAAAGCTTGAGCCCATAGCTGAAATTGTCGAAAATCGTGTGGCTCCATTTTTCTTTCCAAATCCCGAAAAGGCAATTGCCCCGCCATTGGTGCGCTGGGACAAGGCCGCGGTGGGTTACGGTGGCGAAAAACCCGTTCTCAAAAACATTACGTTGCGCATGGACCCGGATGACCGCATTGCGCTCTTGGGTTCAAATGGCAACGGCAAGTCGACGTTTGCCAAATTGCTGTGCGGCAAGCTCATGGTTTGCGATGGTGAGATGAAACATCCGCCGCGCATCACCATGGGCAACTTTGCGCAACATCAATTGGATGAACTCTCGGAAGATTTGACACCTTACGAATACATCACCCAGCTCATGCCAGATGCCACGGTTTCACAGCGCCGCGCCAAGATTGGGGCAGCTGGATTTGGTGCCAATTTGGCGGATTCAAAATGTTCGGTATTGTCTGGCGGTGAGAAAGCCCGTTTGCTGTTCATGCTGGCGGCGTTCCATGGTCCACATATTCTCATTCTCGATGAACCCACCAACCACTTGGACGTGGACAGCCGCGAAGCACTCATCATGGCAATCAATGATTACGAGGGCGCTGTGGTTCTCATCAGCCATGACCGCCACATCATTGAAACCTGCGTTGATACGCTGTGGCTGGTGCGCGATGGCACGGTCAAGGTATTCGATGGCGATATGGATGAATATACGGATATTGTACTGGGCAAGGCACCATCGCCCAATAAAAAGATTGAGAAAGCCGCGTCCGCACCCGTGGTGAAAAGCCCGCACAAGCTGATGACACCCGTATTGAAGAAAAAGATTCAGGAGCAAGACCTCAAAATATTGAAAATAAAAGATAAAATTATCCTGCTTGAACAGGCCTTGGCCGACCACACCATCTACGAGCAGGAACCCAAAAAAGCGGCTGATTTCGCGCGGTTACGGAGCAAGTTTGAAACTCAGCTGGAACGTGAGGAAAACCACTGGCTGGAACTTCATGAAGGCACATTGAATGCCTGATCTCAGCAAGAGTTGGTTCGGTTACTTAAGCCTAACGGTTTTTGTAGTCGCCTATCTCTTGGTCATTCTAGAAGAAACGACCAAAATGCGAAAGTCAAAGCCGGTGCTGATGGCGGCAGGTTTGATTTGGGCGCTCATCGGCATGGCATATACCGCGGCAGGCTTGGGAGATAAATCGGAAGCCGCTGCCCAACATGTGATAGCCGAATATGGTGAACTGTTCCTGTTTTTGCTGGTCGCCTTTACCTACGTGAACACGCTGGAGGAACGCCGCGTTTTCGATGTATTGCGGGTGAGGCTAACCCGCAAAAATCTGTCCTACCGCAGCCTGTTTTGGATTACCGGTGTTTGTGCGTTCTTTCTGTCAAGCGTCCTGGATAACCTCACGACGGCATTGATCATGGGTGCGGTGGTGCTTGCCATTGGTGCAAGGTCACCCCGCTTTGTGACAGTCTCCTGCATCAGCATTGTTGTTGCAGCCAATGCGGGTGGTGCATTCTGTCCATTTGGCGACATTACAACCCTCATGGTTTGGCAGAAGTCAAAACTGGAATTTTTTGATTTCTTTGCGTTGTTTGTTCCAGCGCTGGTCAATTGGCTGGTTCCGGCACTCATCATGCAATTTGCTGTTCCAATAACTGCGCCAGAGGCTGTGACGGAAACCGTGCATGCCAAGCCGGGCGCCAATGGTGTCATGATCCTTTTTGCGCTGACGATTGCCACGGCGGTTGCTTTCCGTAATTTCCTGCATCTGCCGCCGGCCATGGGCATGATGCTGGGCCTGGGCTATTTGCAGGTGTGGTCGTATTTCCTGCAGCGCAAAGCAACGCGTTTGAACGACAGCGACATGGTGCTTAATTCCTTCAAGCAGATTGAACGGGTGGAATGGGACACGATGCTGTTTTTTTTCGGCATCATTTTTGCCGTGGGTGGTCTTGGTGTGTTGGGATATCTCGCTGCCGCCAGCCAGTTTCTCTATGGGGATCTCGGCCCAACGACAGCCAATGTTGCCGTCGGCGTTTTATCAGCGATCGTTGACAACATTCCCTTGATGTTTGCTGTTCTTACCATGGACCCCACCATGAGCGACGGCCAATGGCTGCTGATAACCCTTGCTGCGGGCGTGGGAGGAAGCTTGCTTTCGGTTGGTTCTGCCGCTGGTGTTGCGCTGATGGGGCAAGCGCGCGGCGCCTACACATTCATGAGTCATTTGACCTGGAGCTGGGCCATTGCGCTGGGCTACGCTGCGAGTATTCTCGCGCACATGCTTGTCAACAAGGCACTGTTCTAAAATGAGCGACCAATCTGCCCTCATGCGTTTTATTCACCATGAGGCGACGGCTGGGCTGGTTCTTGTGCTGGCAGCGGCCGCAGCGCTGATCATCACCAATATCGGATATGCTGACGCATACCACCATTTCCTTGAACTTCCGGTTTCTGTTCATCTTGGCAGCATTGGCCTCGACAAGCATCTCATTCACTGGATCAATGATGGCCTGATGGCCATCTTTTTTTTTCTGGTGGGCCTTGAAATCAAGCGCGAGGTCCTGGAAGGCAATCTTTCATCGCGTGAACAAATTACCCTGCCCGCCATAGCAGCAATTGGCGGCATGGTGGCACCGGCCCTGATCTATGTCTTTTTCAATTGGGGCAACCCTGCAACAATCGGCGGATGGGCCATTCCGGCTGCCACAGATATTGCCTTTGCCCTGGGCGCATTGGCGCTGATTGGCTCGCGGGTTCCCCTGTCGCTCAAGATTTTTCTGCTTACTCTGGCAACGCTTGATGACCTGGGTGCCATTATCATTATCGCGATTTTCTATACATCTGATCTTTCGCTGGTTGGCTTTGGCCTTGCAGGCGTTGCGCTGGCTGGTTTGATTGTTCTCAATCGCTTGAAAGTAGACAGGACTGCGCCTTATGTTTTCTTCGCCATCGCCATGTGGGTCTTCGTGTTGCAGTCGGGCGTGCATGCCACGCTGGCGGGTGTGGCTGTTGCGTTGACAATTCCACTGAAGCGCAGGGATGGTTCGGACTTCATTCATGGCTTGGAGGAAGCCCTGCACCCTTACGTGAAGTTTCTCATTCTGCCACTCTTTGCTTTCGCCAATGCGGGCATTCCCCTGGCCGGATTTTCCCTTGCAACAGTCATGCAAAGCGTGCCGCTTGGCATTACGGCGGGCCTCGTTCTCGGCAAGCCAATTGGCATTGTGGCGGCGGTTGTGGCTGGTGTCGCACTGGGAGCGGCAAAACTGCCTGAGCAAGCTACGTGGGTGCATGTGATCGGTGTTGCCTGCCTTGCCGGCATCGGCTTCACCATGAGCCTGTTCATTGGAACGCTCGCCTTCAACAGCCCGGAGCAGATCGACGCCGTGCGTGTGGGCGTTATTGCCGGTTCGGTGCTCTCATCGCTTTTTGGATTGAGTGTGTTGTGGCTGGGGTCGAGGAACTCTTCCTCACTCGGCGGATTTTGATTTGTCTACCCAGCGATGATTTTCATCCTGCTGGTAGTAGGATATTTCATAGCCTTGCGCCTTGAAGCGTTTCCAATCCTGGCGCGCGCGGTTAACGGCTGCTTCATCATGCCCGTCAAAAAGAATGACGGCACGGGTCAAGCCTGCAACATCATCAACGGTAGCACCCTCAATGAAGAATTTTACATTTGCGGCGTTGGGGTTTTCAGCCACTGCCGTGAGCCAGATTGGCTGTTGCCCGGCGCGACCATCGGCCTTCGTGCCGTGGGTCAAGAACACGTCGGCATCGCTTTTCCAAAGAAGTTCGGAAACTTCCTCAACGCGCGCCGCGTCACCCACTTGCACAACGCAACGCCAGCCGCGTTGAAGTGCGGTTGAAAGCTGCTTGGGGAGAACCTGCTCCCACGGCTTATGTTCGAGGTGATAAAATGAAATCTCGGTCATGGGCCTATTCAGCCCATGCCGAGAACGAGATCAAGCGGCTTTTGCAAGCAATTGCGGAATGCTGTCGAGGGCTGCTTTTACGGCCTTTTCGGCGGCTTCCGGACCATAGGCAATGCCTTCAACTTTCACGAAAGTAACATCCGTCATGCCGGCAAAACCGAGCAGGTGACGCAAATATGGCTCCTGGAAGTCGATGGCTTTCATGGGGCCCTCGGAATAGATGCCACCTCTTGCCACAACCACGTAAACTTTCTTGCCGGTGAGCAGCCCTTCGGGACCTTTTTCGGTATATTTGAAGGTCACCCCGGCGCGCAATATATAGTCGAACCAGGCTTTCAAGGTGGTTGCCGGACCAAAATTGAACATCGGTGAGGCGATCACCAGCGTATCGGCATCGGCTACTTCGGCGATCAATTTGTCAGAAATTTCCACAGCGGCCTGCTGAGCCTTGCTGCGCTTGTCGGCATCAATACGGCTGCCAACGACGAAAGCTTCGCCGATATGGGGCGGAACGTCTTTTGTAAGATCGCGTTCAACAACAGTTGAACCCTTTGAAATACCACGTATTTTAGCCACCAGCTCGTTGGCGACCCTGGTGGAAACGGAATCACCGCGGGGGCTGGAATTGAGAAGAAGAATCTTGGTCATAATCGTTGTCCTGCTGTTATTGGGGTTCGCCAGATCACAGTTGCTATTTGTTCTCTGGTATATTATTGTTACTCACCCTATCTATGAAACTTCAATCTGTAACACAAGAAGGCACATTTATGACACCCGATAACATACGTGAAACTGGCAACTGCCGCGCCGTGGCAGATGTTTTGGCAAGAATTGGCGACAAGTGGACGGTTTATGTCGTTGGTCTGCTGTCTGGTGGCCCCATGCGCTTCAGCGAAATTCGCCGTGCAGTGAGCGCCATATCGCAGCGCATGCTGTCTCTTACCTTGCGCGGGCTTGAGCGCGATGGGCTGGTAACGCGCACGGTTTACCCCACCATTCCACCGCGGGTGGATTATGAGTTGACCGCCGTGGGGCTCACTCTCATTGCACCGCTCAAGGAAGTTGGCACCTGGGCTATCGCCAACCGAGACTATGTCGAGGGTGCGCGTGCCAAGTTTGATGTGGCGAATGCCGGAAGCAAAACAACCGAGGCTCTGGGCCGCAGAAAAACCAATGCGTTGCCGAAGAACCCGGCTTTTGGTACCAAAATCGCACCCCTGGCGGCAGAGTGAAGCGAGAAACCTATTTCTCGTAGTGCTCTGCCACCAGCCGGTTCAACAGCCGCACACCCCAGCCCGAAGCCCAGCTTTGGTTGATAGGGGTCTTGACTGAGTCCATCGCGGTTCCAGCAACATCGAGGTGGGCCCACGGCACCTTGTTCACAAAGCGTTGCAAGAATTGGGCAGCAGTAATGGAGCCTGCATTGCGGCCACCAATGTTTTTCATGTCAGCAACGTCATGATCAATCAGCTTGTCGTACTCCGGGGTGAGCGGCAGACGCCAGACTTTTTCGCCGGTAGCAAGGCCAGCCGCGGCGATACGCTCCGACAGTTCATCGTTGTTTGAGAAGAGCCCTGCGTGTTCCTTGCCGAGTGCTACAAGAATTGCACCCGTCAACGTCGCCAGGTTCACCATGAATTTTGGTTTGAAGCGGTCTTGGATGTACCACAGCACGTCCGCCAGGACGAGGCGACCCTCTGCATCCGTATTCAATACGGCGATGGTTTGACCAGACATTGATTTTACAATGTCGCCGGGGCGCTGAGCATTTCCATCGATAGAATTTTCAACAATGCCGATTGCGCCAATGGCATTCACCTTTGCCTTGCGCATGGCCAAGGCCAACATCAATCCTGTCACACAGGCAGCGCCGCCCATGTCGCCCTTCATGTCTTCCATGCCGGCGGCGGGCTTGATGGAAATGCCGCCCGTGTCAAAAGTGACCCCCTTGCCGATGAACGCCACGGGTTTTTCATCTTTTTTGCCGCCGCTCCATTTCATGACAACCACACGTGGTTCATTGGGCGAGCCTTGGGCAACGCCAAGCAATGCCCCCATGCCAAGCTTTTTCATCTGCTCTGGCGATAAAATTTCAACTTCAACACCACTCTTGGCTAAAACCATGGCACGTTTGGCAAATTCAATGGGTACCAGAATATTGGCGGGTTCGTTGACGAGATCGCGGGCCAGATGCACACCTTCGCGAATGGCGCTCAGGGGTTCAAAGGCCCTTTTGGCCCTGGTGGCGGCACTTGAATGAAGCGTGAGTTCACGCAACGTTGGTGCGGTTTCCGGCTTTTTGGTTTTGTAGCCATCAAAACTGTAGAC
>JANMPF010000148.1:0-2409 GCA_031369725.1 Rhodobiaceae bacterium
GCCAAACCCTCTGGTTCATAATGCTGGCTGCCATCAATCTCGATAATGAGTTTGAAATGATGGCTGATGAAATCCGCGAAGAACGGACCAATCTGCGCTTGCCTACGGAAATGCGCCTTTGGCCAATTGAGATCGCGGAGAATCCACCACATCTTGCGTTCGGCATCGGTTGGGGTTTTGCGGAGAGTTCTTGGTGTGACTTCCCCACCCGGCGGCTTTGCCGCCACCCTCCCCCTTAAGGGGAGGGTCTGATTTGGCCGCAGGCTCTTCATGCCATGCCTCCAGCTGTCTTGCTCCAGGCTTCGCAGCAGCCTTTGGCGAGGTCGCGGACCCTTAGGATATAGGCCTGGCGTTCGGTGACGGAGATGACGCCGCGGGCATCCAGCAGGTTGAACATGTGGGAAGCCTTGATGCACTGGTCATAGGCCGGCAGTGCGAGTTCGTGCTTTTCATCCTTGAGGCCTACATCAAGCAGGGCTTGGCATTCCTTCTCGGCATCGATGAAGTGTTGATGCAGGATGCTGGTGTCGGCGTATTCAAAATTGTAGCGGGAATATTCCTGTTCGGCTTGCAGGAACACATCGCCATAGGAAATTTTCTTCTCGCCTTCGAGACCGTTGAAGTTGAGGTCGTAGACGTTGTCGACGCCTTGCACATACATGGCCAGACGCTCCAAGCCGTAGGTGAGTTCACCGGAGACGGGGAAGCAATCGAGGCCACCCACTTGCTGAAAATAGGTGAACTGCGACACTTCCATGCCATCGCACCAGACTTCCCAGCCAAGGCCCCAGGCACCAAGGGTTGGGCTTTCCCAGTCATCCTCGACAAAGCGCAAATCATGCAATTGGGGATCAATGCCAATGGCTGCGAGTGAACCTAAATAGAGTTCCTGCAAGTTGGGCGGCGATGGCTTGATGATGACCTGATATTGATAATAGTGCTGCAGGCGATTGGGGTTTTCGCCGTAGCGGCCATCCTTGGGTCTTCGCGAGGGCTGCACATAGGCTGCGGCCCAGGGCTTGGGACCGACAGAGCGAAGTGTTGTTGCCGGGTGGAAAGTGCCTGCACCCACCTCCATGTCATAGGGTTGCAGAATTACGCAGCCCTGGGCCGCCCAATACTGGTGCAATGTGAGGATAAGGTCTTGAAATGATTTCGTCGGGTTCAGTGCCATTTGGGGGCGCAAACTAGGGATGCGTGTCGGCGCGGTCAAGCTGTTTAGCAGCGGCGATAGACGCGGGCCATGGTGGTAAAATGAGATCGGATTTGGTTTTGGCGTGGTAGACGCCGGCCAGCCAAAGATCGCTGGAGTGGCCGCTCATTCAACGGGATAATACACGCCAGTTGCAGCGTCTTGGCGGAGTTTGGTTACGACGTTTTGCGCTTGCGTTTTTTTCACGTGCACGCGGGCCTTGGCGGCGTTCACTTCATTCAGCAAACGGCGCGCGGTGAGAGCGGTTAAAACGCCAACCACAACAACTGATACAATCTTGGCCAAAAACATGGGTTTCTCCTTGCTGCCTAAACTATAGACCAAACTTAGCCCATAATGCACGGGTTTCCAGTGTCTCAATAGCCGCAGCAGGAAGCTCTGCAAAAGTGCCAAAACCAAGGCGCTTCAAGCCCCAGCCCTGCGAGGCTGTGATATTTTTCAAGACCAGCTTGTCGCCGAATTTCTGTTTGAGAACCTCATGCAGGTGGCCGATGCCATCGATGAGGCCCAACTCCAAAGCCTGGCGGCCGGCCCAGAAGGCGCCGGAAAACATTTCCGCTTCATTGCCCTTGAGCTTTCCGGCACGGCGGGTTCGCACCATGGTTTTGAAGGCATTGTGAATATCTTTCTGCAACGAAAGCAAACGATCAACGTCTTCCTGCTTTTGCGGCTGGAAAGGATCGAGAATGGACTTGTTTTCACCAGAGGTGTGCACGCGGCGTTCAACACCCAGTTTGCCGATGGCTTCGACAAAGCCAAAACCTGCCGAAATCACGCCAATTGAGCCAACAATTGAGCTTTCATCGGCATAGATTTCATCGCCAGCACAGGCCAGCCAATAGCCACCGGAGGCTGCCACATCCTCACAGAACACGAAGACCGGAATTTTGAATTCTTCGGCAAGGCTGCGAATGCGGGCGTGGATAAGAGCAGATTGAACCGGTGAGCCACCGGGCGAATTTATGGAGAGTGCCACGGCCTTGATGTTTTTGGTGAAGGCCTTTTCGAGCAAGGGTTCCAAATCCTTTGCGGTGAGGGTTGAACGCAACGGCTGCGACATGCCGATAGCACCATGCAGGCGCACAACATTGATGCGGGGTTGAGACTTGCGGAAACGGGCGGGGATCAGGCGTGAGAGAAATGATGCTTTGGCCATGGACCTGAAATAGGAAGTTTAGACCCTTGATGCAAGCCTA
>JANMPF010000191.1:0-1983 GCA_031369725.1 Rhodobiaceae bacterium
GGATGTTGAAAACGCCATGCAAGGCATTCTGGGTCCGGCTCACGTAAAAACTCTCGTGGACTTGGGAACCGGCACTGGCCGCGCGTTGCAAATCTTTGCGCCGCTTGCCGATCAGGCCATTGGCATTGATTCGAGCCGCGAGATGATTGCCATTGCCCGCGCAAATTTGGAAAAGAATGCGTTGCGCCATGCCCAGGTGCGCCAGGGTGATCTCTACGCCCTGCCCTTTGCCAATGGCTCAACCGATCTCGTCATCATCCACCAGGTCTTGCATTATCTTGATGATCCCGCCCGCGCCCTCATTGAAGCCCGCCGTATTTTGCACACCGGCGGCCGCCTGCTCATCGTCGATTTTGCGCCTCATGATCTTGAAGTTCTGCGCAGCGAACACGCCCATCGCCGGCTTGGTATTTCAACCGAACAAATCACCACCTGGTTCAACCGGGCAGGCCTCACGCTGCAGCAGCATGAGCTGCTGCCACCACCCTGGCTGAAAGAGAGCACGGGCCTTACCGTTTCACTGTGGCTCGGCGTTAACCGGCCTCTTCGCATCACCACCCCACAATCAAAAACCTTGCCCGAATTCAACTCAGAGACTTCATGAAAATGGCCGACGCTGGTTCAAACAACATTTCAGTCTCGTTTGAGTTCTTCCCGCCCAAACCCGGCGAGGCTGAGGAAAGTTTCTGGCGCACATTGAAACGCCTTGAAACCATTAAACCGGAATTCGTATCGGTGACCTATGGGGCTGGCGGCACAACCCGCGACCGCACCTTGAATACGGTGAAACGCATCCACAATGAGACGACGCTCAAGCCCATGCCCCACCTCACCTGTGTTGGTGCCAGCAAGGAAGAGGTTAATTCCGTCGTGCATGACAATTGGAACGCCGGTGTGCGCCAAATCCTGGCGTTGCGTGGCGATCCACCGGGCGGCGTTGGCCTGCGCTTTGAGCCACACCCGCAAGGCTACAAAAACGCCGCCGATCTGGTGCGCGGCATTCGTGACATTGGCAACTTTGAAGTCACTGTTGCCGCCTATCCCGAACGCCACCCTGAATCCGTTTCGATTGAAGAGGATTTGGCCTTCATGGCCGACAAGGCCGAACATGGTGCAACCCGCGCCATTTCCCAGTTCTTCTTCCACAACTCATTCTTTCTGAGATTGCGCGACCGTGTCCATGCCCGCGGCATTGACATCAATCTTGTGCCGGGCATTCTGCCGATCACGAATTTCGCCCGCGTGTGCGAGTTTGCGGCAAAATGTGGTGCCCATATTCCACCCGACATGGCGCGCCGCTTTGCCGGCCTTGACGCAGACCCGGAAACCAGAAATCTTGTTGCCGCAATCGTTGCTGCTGAACAAGTGGAAGCGCTGCGCCGCGAAGGCATCAACAGCTTCCATTTCTACACCCTGAACCGCGCCGACCTGGTCTACGCCATCTGCCGGGTGCTGGGATTGGGAACCCCAAAAGAAGAGGCAGCCTAGCCAAAGAACCGACTTAGGAATATAAACAACTGATAGGCCTTTAAATGCACAGAAATGGCCCCCTGAGCCAATTCGACCGATATCCGCTGGGTGGGTAGCCAAATCCAAAAAAACCCGCCGACGGGTCTCCCAAGGGCCTTAGAATTGATTCCCTATATATGAACGAAATCTCAAACCGTCATTCCGGCGAGTTCCCCGCCCCGGTCCAGGTCATCACATTGTCATCTGGCAGCGATACAGGGTAGCCATGAACTTCTCCTTTGGACGGCAGAATTTTGGGTTTATAGGTGAACTCTTGCAGCGAAACCACAGCCAAGCCACAACCATCCCCATGCCCAAACCGCCGAAATCAGAAAGCAAGCCGAAAGCCGTGCGCTTTTCCTATTCAACGGCGGATCAATCGGTTATCCAGCGTGCCGTCATTCAAACCATTGAGAAAATCGGTGGCCAGCGCAAACTCAAGAAGCTCTATTTCCAGCACCAGAAAAGTGTGGC
>JANMPF010000224.1:0-2252 GCA_031369725.1 Rhodobiaceae bacterium
CTTACGCTACGCAGCACGGGGGAAGGCGATAATCATTGCGGCCTTCGCCCGTGAGCGCAGCGAATGGGAGAAGGTGCCCGAAGGGCGGATGAGGGCACTTACAACAACATTAGGCCTAGCTAAATCCGCATCCCCTCGGCACCCCGGCTTATTCCCGCAACGCCAGTACGTGACACTTCCACCAACCCAATCGGCACCATCAGTGAAATGAACTGGTCAACCTTGTCTGGCTTTCCGGTGATTTCAAAAATGAAACTTTCGGTGGAAGCATCGATCACCCGGGCGCGGAACGCATCAGCAAGGCGCAACGCCTCCATGCGCTTCTCGCCGGAACCTGCCACCTTCACCATGGCAAGCTCGCGTGCGATGGCGTTGCCCTGCACCGTGAGGTCGGCAACCGAATGCACTGGAACCATGCGCTCGAGCTGATGCTTGATTTGCGTCAGGACATTGGGTGTTCCCGAGGTCACGATGGTAAAACGCGAGACATGTTTGTCGTGGATGGTTTCCGAGACGGTGAGCGAGTCAATGTTGTAGCCGCGACCTGCAAACAAGCCGATGATGCGGGCAAGGACACCCGGCTCGTTGTCGGCCACTACCGCAAGCGTGTGGGTTTCGATGACCTTCTTGGTGGTATCGAGGAAATACGCCGAACCTGTGGGTGCTTGATGTGCATTCATGTTTTTCTCCTCAAACCAGCTGCTTGCCGCGCGCGTCGATGGCGCTGCCGACGTCTTCGTCGCTGACATCTTCGCCCAGCAGCATTTCATTATGCGGCTTGCCCGATGGAATCATCGGGAAGCAGTTGGCCAATGCGGCCACCCGGCAATCAAACAGAACCGGAAACGGCGAGGCAAGCATTTCCTTTATCTTGCCGTCAAGCTCGGAAGGCTTCTCGGCCCTGATGCCAACGCAGCCAAAGGCCTCAGCCAGCTTCACAAAATCCGGCAAGGCTTCCGAATAACTTTCCGACAACCGGTTGCCATGCAGCAGCTGCTGCCATTGCCGCACCATGCCCATATATTGATTGTTTAAAATGAATATCTTGATGGGCAGGCGGTACTGAACTGCGGTGGACATTTCCTGCATGGTCATTTGCACCGAAGCATCGCCGGCAATGTCGATGACCAGTGATTTGGGATGCGCTACCTGCACGCCAACTGCTGCCGGCAGGCCATAGCCCATGGTGCCCAAACCGCCCGATGTCATCCAGCGGTGCGGTTCCTGGAAACGGTAGAACTGTGCTGCCCACATCTGGTGCTGGCCAACTTCCGTGGTGATGTAGACATCCTTGTCCTTGGTGAGTTCATACAGCCGCTGGATGGCGTGTTGCGGCATGATCACATCCTTGTTGGGCCGGTATTTGAGGCAATCCCTGGCGCGCCAGCCATCAAGCTCTTTCCACCAGCTCGCCATCGCCTTCTTGTCCAGCTCATGGGACTTGGCCTTCCACACGCGGATCATGTCTTCCAGTGCATGGGCAGCATCTCCCACGACGGGAACGGCAACCTGTACCGTCTTGTTGATTGATGAAGGATCTATATCGATATGAATTTTGCGCGAGTTCGGCGCAAATGCATCGATCCTCCCGGTGATGCGGTCGTCAAAGCGCGCCCCCACATTGATCATCACATCGCAATCATGCATGGCCATGTTGGCTTCGTAAGTGCCGTGCATGCCCAACATGCCAAGCCAGTTCTTGCCCGATGCAGGATAGGCACCAAGACCCATCAGCGTGGACGTAACCGGAATGTTGGTAAGCTTCACAAAATCACGCAGCAGTTTGGACGCAGTGACACCTGAATTGATAACCCCACCACCGGTATAGAATAGCGGGCGCTTGGCTTTTGAAATCAATTCAACAGCCGCGCGTATCGCCTCCTGATCGGGTTTCACGCGGGGACGGTAGGTCTTGTGTTCAATGTTCTTCGGCCCCACATATTTGCCGGTGGCAAACTGGACATCCTTCGGAATATCAACCACAACCGGGCCGGGCCGCCCGTGGGTGGCCACATAAAACGCCTCATGCAAAATGCGCGCGAGATCATTCACGTCCTTCACCAGCCAGTTATGTTTGGTACAGGGCCGCGTGATGCCAACCGTGTCGCATTCCTGAAACGCGTCACTGCCAATGAGATGGCTGGGAACCTGGCCGGTGAGGCAAACCATGGGAATTGAATCGAGCAAGGCATCCGTGAGGCCGGTCACCGCATTGGTGGCACCGGGGCCGGAGGTAACCAATACAACGCCGC
>JANMPF010000249.1:0-4294 GCA_031369725.1 Rhodobiaceae bacterium
ATCGCTGATCGCATCCCATTTGTTCTGGAAATTCCACCCAAATCATTTCGCCTCAAGGGCAAAACCACGGTGAACGAGGAGGCAGGTTCAATAAGCCTGGAAACTGAATTGAAAATAACCGATCCGGTTTTTGCGGCCCTCAAGTCAGCAGATCATTTCGCCATCAAAGTGGGTCACAGCAAGCAGGTCTATCCCTTGCTGGACGCAGATTTCCCAAGCTTTCTCCACGCCTGCAAAATCCCCTAGGCGCCATCAATTCCCTGCAGCAGCCGGTGCAGGGTTGCAACCGTTGAGGTATCAGCAATGCCGTCAATGCGTGACTGGCGGAAATGCAATTGCAGTGCCCGCACCGTGGCATGCGTGAGCGCGTCATAAATTCCGGTGATGGCAACACCATAGCCATAAAGCTTCAACATGGCTTGTAGCGCTTCAACCGGTTGCCCCACATCACCCAGCTGCAAAAATGTTCCGCCATCAACCGGCTCAGGTTTCACGAGGTAGCCAATGCCATTGCGGTGCAGGAACCGCCAGTCAAATTTTTCACCCGGATCGATTTTGCGCAATGGCGCAATGTCGGAATGGGCAAGAACCCGCAATGCCGGAATATTGTTTCGTGTAACAATATCTTTGCAAAGCGCCACAACCGCCCGCATTTGTACATCCGGAAAATCCGGATAGCCGGCCGTGTGACCCGGATTTTGAATCTCAATGCCAATGGAACAGGAATTGATATCATCTTCACTTTTCCATGACGAAATGCCGGCATGCCAGGCACGTAGGCTCTCATCGACCATTTGAATGATCCCGCCCTGCTCATCGACAAGATAGTGGCACGAAACTTTTGACACCGGGTCGCACAGCCAGCTGCAGGCGCGCACCGCATCAGCCATGCCGGTATAATGCAGGATGAGCATGTCCGGCCTGCGGTCGTCCCGCCGCGCCTCGACATTTGGCGACAGTATGAACTGTGTGGCCAGCAGCGATCGGATCACGATTCCCGCTCTTTCAAAATCTGGTCATAGGCCGCATTGATGTGGGCCAGCCGGCGCGTTGCCAAAACCACCATCTCTTCAGGAACGCCAGCCGCAATTTGCCTGTCGGGATGGTTGTCACGCACGAGTTTGCGGTAATGGGCCTTGATTGCAACAGTGTCTGCGCTGCGCTCCACGCCGACTATGAGATAGGGATCATCGCGCCCGGCACTCACATGCCGCGCCTTGATGCGGGCAAAATCGGCCACGCCAAAACCAAAATGCAACGCCACATTCTCAAGAAACGACAATTCGGCGGGATGCAAGACACCATCAGCCTTGGCAATATGAAACAATCCATCCAGCACATTTTCGAGAATCATGGCCTTCGCGTGAAACAGCTTGGCGATCTGGCGGGCATAGGATTCATAACCCGCCACGTCCTGCTTTGCGAGATTGAACACCCGCGCCACGGCCGCCAGTTCAGATTGCGGCACATGGAATATCTGTTTGAAGGCTGCCACCTCGTCATGGGTTACAACGCCATCTGCCTTGGCCATTTTGGCACCAAGCGCAATCATGCCAATGGTAAAGCCAAGGGTTCTCTCAGGGGCGGTGGCGCGTGACCGGGCCAACTTTGCAAGAAAGCCGCCAACCGAGTCTCCAACGAGGGCAAGCGCCTCACTTATGCGGGTCCATATCGACATCTGCATCTGAGTTTAATGGATTTGATGAAAATATTAAGGCGCTAAATTGTTTTCTTGAAATAATGCAGTAGCTTGAATACCGGCACGTCAATGTCTTGATGTTGCGCAAGGCGTCGTTCCACATGCCAGGCGCGCCCTCCCGTCCAGATCGTGGCAATGACAGCAGGCGCAATGCCCAGCACCATCAGGCCGTAAGTCAACACATCAGGCAGCCCCACAAGCTTTGAAAATGCCCAAATTGTCGTAAGGGCCGCCGCACCCAATAAACAAAAGGCCAAAAGGGTGACACCCGTTGCAGCCAGAAAAAGCCCAAAAGGACTAAGCGCCTGCGAGCTGCCTTTCGGCTCGGTATCGGGTTTTATGAGTTCCTGTTCCATGCCGGCTGATATGCCCCCAAGCCTGGTAAAATGCAACAGGTTCAATGGCAGTAGGCTTGGCCGCTGCGCCGGTTCTGCAAATCAAGGTGAATGTGGTTTCTGTGGTTGGCGTCCGACCCCGGCCCCAAAACCGTGGCAAACTCGCCGCAGGCTTCGCTGCGAACCTCTCGCAAGAACTTCTGTGAGGAGGCACTGCCATAATAATCATCCAACACCGAAACCTTGCGCCCGCTCTCCAGGGTGAAGGCCGCAATATCAATTGCGTTGCCATACCCGTGTTCACTCATTTTGGCACCACCCACATTGTTGCGCGGCCGGCAGGCGTAAGACGCCGCCACATCGATGCCAACCACCCGTTCGCCAAAGGCATCCCTCGCCGAGTTCTGCACCGTGTTTGCAAGCCAGTCATTGAGCGGACCAGTGAGCCCGCAATTCATTGTTGCTGTTTGGCTGAATTGGATGCCCGCCAGTGATTGAACATCATAGCGATGCCGCACTTCACAACCATTGCCTTCATCAATGTCAGGGGCTTGGCTGACCTGTCCCAAGGATTGCGGGTTGATCAGGCACGCCGATTGAGGTGCGCGCAATCCCCTGGTTTCAAAATATTTTGGGGCGCCGGAGTCCGAACATGCCGCCAGCGCAATTGCAGCCACAGACCACCAGATGAAATTTTTGATTCTACGCATGACGCACCAAACCCCGCGAACCGTCCCGGGGGCGACGTTAGGCTGATGCGGGTTAATGACCGGTATCTAGCGGTTGAGAGCAACCACCAGCTGGCTCACATCGCCTTTGCGTTTGGAAATAAACGATGTGAACAGCCCGCGCTGCAAATAGGTGAGAGAAAAGCCCAATACTTTCACATCTGAAATCCTGTAGTGGCCGCCTGTCCACACCAGTTGCCAGGTCACATTATAGGTTTGTCCCGACAACAGAAAAACCTTGCTGGCCACCACAACGTTATTGTCGGAATCAACTTTAGCTTCGCCAATTTCATATTTTGCCACGCGGTATTCGCGCGATTGTTCGGCAAAATAGCGCGACATGAAGGTAACCACGCCGCGGTAATATTTTGCCCTCTCATCGGCATGCAGGTTGGGCTTGTATTGTCCCAATGAGTAGTTCGAAATTCCCGCCACATCCGAATAGGACTGGATCACGCTGGCAAACTTGTCGACTGTGCCAATCCGGTGGGCCGCGAGCATCTCCCGGCCGAACTGTTTCATAAACGTGATTGAGGGATGTTCACCCGCAATCGCGGGAAAAACCGTAAAGCCAGCAATGAGTCCCAGCAATGAACGACGTGTAATCATGATTCGATATTTTCCAAAGAAACTAATCGGGCTGGTATGGTTAATGAATTATGAACACGCCAGCAATATCTCAGGGTCTACCATGTTTCTGCCGATTTGAGTTCTGCGAAAAGGGCGTCGAAGTCGCCCTTGGAACCACTTAGCACTTTATGAAACCTGTCCTTGGTCGCAATCGTGAGCCATACGCCCTTGATATTGATGTCGCTGATTTTGTAGCCGCCGCCCGTCGGTACAAGGCGCCATTTTATTTTCTGCCGTCCGCCATTTTTAAGCACGATGGCACTATCAATTGTGGTGAAGCTTCCCTGCGTGTCGTTGGACGTGATGTCCAAACTGGTTCCCTGGAAATCATCAACGTAGAACACAAACAGGGCCGCCGCATAATTGTTAAACAGGTTGTAAAATTCTGCTCTTTCGCCTGCCGGCAATTGCTTTTGATAGGGCCCAAGTGCGAAATTGGCGATGCTTGGAAGGTTGATGTAGCGGTTCAGCAGCGAGGCAAATTTTCCGCGCAACGCATTTCCCCTCGCACTGCCGTTTGCCAGGCCCATGACTTCATCGGCAATCTTTCCAACATAGCGTTCAGCCGGATCAGTTGCCGCAAGGCTCGGCGTTGCAAGAACACCGAAAAAAACCGCGGCGAGTTCTCGCCGCGAAAATTTGTGCTTCAAAATCGTCGTCATATATCCTCCAAACAACCTGTCGGGCCCCCTCCAAGTGTCTGCGCGTAGCTCGCTAATACGCCTTGAAAGCATCAAAAAAGCAAGGCCAATGAAAAAACAACCAAACAATCGTTGAAAAGCATATAAAGATATGTTTATGTCTAAAGCAAGAGGTGATTTTGAATGGATGAGTTGCTGGTTGGTTTGAGGGCAGTGGCGGAATCTACCCGGGTCCGCATTCTGTTCGTGCTTTCCCATGGT
>JANMPF010000253.1:0-7219 GCA_031369725.1 Rhodobiaceae bacterium
GCCCGAATTCCCTGGGCTTCTCCGCCTTTCGGGTTGCCGGGTTTGGGGCTCGGCGTCCAGCCAAAAACATCAAAATGGACATAGGATTTGGCGTTTTCCACGAAACGCTTGAGAAACAATGCTGCCGTTATCGAGCCCGCAAAGCCGCTGTCAGAACTATTGTTCATATCGGCTACGGCCGATTCAAACAGGGCATAATAGGGTTCCCAAAGCGGCATGCGCCACAGGGGATCGTTTTGCCGGGCAGAATGCCTGGCAATGTCAGATGCCAAGCTCTCGTCAGTTGTATAGAAGGGTGGAAGATCGGGGCCCAGTGCCACGCGTGCCGCACCCGTCAGGGTGGCCATGTCGATCAAAAGATCAGGTGATTGCTCATCGGCCAGACAAAGCGCGTCACCCAGCACCAGCCTTCCTTCAGCATCCGTATTGCCGATTTCAATGGTGAGACCTTTGCGGCTTTTCAAGACATCGCCCGGCCGAAATGCATTTCCGGCGATGGAATTTTCAACGGCAGGAATGATCACCCGCAGGCGTACCGGCAGTTTGGCATCCATGATCATTTGCGCCAATCCCAGCACGTTGGCCGCACCGCCCATATCCTTCTTCATGAGGGCCATGCCGGATGCCGGTTTAATATCAAGGCCACCCGTATCAAAGCACACGCCCTTGCCGACGAGCGTAACCTTTGGTGCGCCTGGCCTGCCCCATGAAAAATCAATCAGGCGCGGGTAGCGCGGGCTGGCCTTGCCAACGTCGTGTACCATCGGAAAGCCACGCTGCAGGGCAGCACCCGAAATGACCGAGATTTTGGCTTTGTGACGGCCTGCAACCTTGCGTGCCGCAGCTTCCAATTCAGCGGGACCCAGATCATTGGCAGGCGTGTTGATAAGATCGCGCACGAGGCAGGTTGCATTTGCCTGGCTGACAACAGCGTCGTAATTCACCTGGCTGGAACACACCAATCTTGGAATTTCGCGCGCCTCTGTCTTGTAGCGCCCAAAACTGTAGGCCTCCAGGCACCAGGCCAATTCAACGAGTTTGACTTCATCGTGAAATACATAGGTTCCGGCGGGCAATTGCCGGCAAACGCGCACGACAGAAAAGCCGTCCGAGCTGTCTTTCACACCAACGAACACTTCCGAAAGTGCACCATCTGCTTTGGGGATTTGGAGGCTGGTTCCGGGGGCGGCACTGAAGCCTTGAACACTTGCCCATTTTCTTGATGCGGCAGAAAGTCGGTCCTTGGCTTTGATCCATGAATTTGAGGTGACAGCATTTAGCCTTATGGCGGTCGCGCCAGCAGATTTCAGCAGGATTTTTCGGGCATCGATCATCAATTGGCTCGCTTCATCTCGATAATGGATTCTGACTAGAACCCAAACATGGTTAATCTTTTATTGACACCTGCGCATCATTATTAACGGATTCGTATGAATTGGGATTTTCTGGAGTTTGGGTGATGGCGTTGGGGCTGAGCAACTGTTTGCGGAAATTAATTGTGCCTGCAATACTGGCAACATCGGCATTTGCCATCGCTGCCTGCCAAAGCAAGACGGCCAATCTCGACGCTGTTGACCCCATGAGCACGGCAAGCACAAAGCCTGTCTCATTCACCAAAACCGCAGAGCTTGGCAACCGCTGGAACGCGGATCAAAAAAACGTGGAGCTGGGGCTTGCCTATGCCGACGGACTGGAAAAAATGGGACAAACCAACCAGCAATTGAATGTGCTGCAAACCCTGTCAACCCAGAATCCCGCCAATAGCAAACTCCAATCACTCTATGGAAAAAAGCTTATCGCTGCCGGCCATGCGATCGATTCAGTTCCGGTTCTAGAGGCCGTCATTGCCAGCGGTGAGGGTGACTGGCGCACCTACTCTGCACTGGGTTCTGCCTATGACCAGCAAGGCCAATACGCGCAAGCGCGCGAATCCTATCAGAAAGCCTTGGCCATGGAGCCGAACCAGATTTCTGTTCTTAACAATTTGGGCATGTCCTATGCGCTTGAGGGAAACCTGAAACAGGGTGAGGCCACGTTGCGAAGCGCCATGGCCCTGCCGGACGGCAAGACGAACCCCAGAATTCGCCAAAATCTGGCCCTTGTTGTTGGCTTGCAAGGCCGTTTCGAAGAATCGCGCAAGATTGCCAGCGAGGATTTGCCTGCTGACCAGGTTGAAGCGAACATGGCTTACCTGCAGAAAATGCTTGCGCAGCCAAATACATGGAAGCAACTTTCAAGCGATAGCGCCGGCTAACGCCTGCACTGCCAAATCAAAAAGGGGTGCCACCCAAAATCGCGCCCTTTCTGGTCATGCCTGGTTCCTATTTCACTTGCATGATCAGGATGAAGGATGGCGCCAGAACAACGGCGAAAATCACCGGCAAGAAGAACAAGATCATTGGAACAGTCAATTTTGGCGGCAATGCCGCTGCCTTTCGTTCGGCCTCGGACATGCGCGTATCGCGGTTTTCCTGCGCCAACACGCGAAGGGCGGTACCGAGCGGAGTGCCATATTTTTCCGACTGGATAAGGCTTGTCACGACTGACCTCACGGTTGCGAGGCCTGTACGCTTGCCAAGATTTTCAAAAGCCTTGCGGCGATCCTGAAGGTAGGAAAGCTCAGCTACGGTAAGTGTCAGTTCTTCGGCCAGGGGTACCGAACCACTGCCTATTTCGCGTGCCACGCGTTGCATCGCCGGCTCAACCGACATGCCGGACTCAACGCAGATCAAGAGCAAATCAAGCGCGTCAGACCACGACCTGCGGATCGAATCCTGGCGCCTTGCCACAAGGTTTTTGAGTATCAAGTTTGGCAAGTAGAAACCGACGACAAGGGCAACCATTGCCACGGTAATGCGCATGTTGGGCGGAACGCGATCAGCAAACACCGTGGAAGAATAGATGAATGCAATTATGGCGAGGAAAAACGGGGATATAAGCCGGATGCCCAGAAAGGTGACGAGATGCCGTTCACTTCTCATACCCGATTGGCGCAGCATTTCGCGTGAGCCCTCGGCCTCGAATACATTCTTCAGATTTAGGGTTTCCACCAGTTGACCGACAAGGCTCTTTTGCGGCTTTTCACGCAATCTTGCCTCGCCACCCATAAGCTGGGCTTTCTGTTGGGCGCGCAGCTTGTCGCGCTCGGCTGATACGCCCTTTATCCGCGCGCCAAGCTTGTCGTTCTCAAAATAGGGAGCAGCTATCGTCAGCACCGTTCCAAATGCCGCAAGGCCCACCAGAATCGTAATGATGACTTCGACTTGGATGAGGCTTGTTATGATGTTCATCATTGTTGAAATTGCCCCGGATCAAATATCAATATTGATCATTTTGCGCATGACCAAAACGCCGGTGAGCATCCAGCCGCCGCTAATGGTCAGCACAATGTGACCCATGTTGGTGTTCAGCAGCGGGTCCATGTAGGCAGGATTCAGGAACATGAGGCCGCCCATGATGATGAAAGGCAGGGCACCAATGATCATGGCTGATGATTTGGCTTCCTGGCTCACAGCCCTGATCTTGGCCTTCATCTTCTTGCGATCGCGAAGCACCTTGGAGAGGTTTCCCAAGGCTTCCGAAAGATTGCCGCCAGTTTTGGTTTGAATGTTCATAACGATCGAGAGGAAGTTGACTTCGGGAAGCGGCATCCGCTCAACCATGCGTTCAACGCCCTGGTCAATGGAAATGCCTATTTTTTGTCCTTCGACGATTTCCGCAAACTCCGGACCCACGGGTGGCCCCGTCTCAGACGCAATGATGCGCATGGCATCATTGACCGGAAGTCCTGACTTCAAGCCGCGGACCATAACGTCAATGGCATCGGCAAAATCGTGGAGAAAAATATTTTGACGGCGGGTTCGCACATACTTCAAAAACCAGCGCGGAAACCCGAGAAAACCCACTACCAATGCACCCGCCGACACATACCAAGCCATTCCCATCAGGAACGGCACCAGCGCAAACACGAGACCCGTGACAAGCGAGACCATCCAAAACATGCGAACCGAAATATCCAGGCCAGACTGTGAAATCAATGTCCTCAGAGTAAGGCGTTTTTTGCGTTGCTTTTCGCGCTCTCCCACCTGCTTGAGCGTTTCCTGAATTTGCTTACGGCGCGAATCCTTCGGATCCTCCATCAGCCGCGATCTCAGCGACTGCTTGGCAGGTGTTCTGGCGTTTGACGTTACAGATTGAATTCGCGCCGAGGCGGTAGGCCCGACAAACATGGGATAGAGTATCGCCAACGCCAATCCGCCGACAGCGACAGCAGCCATGAACACAAATGCAATTTGCGTAATATCCTGGCCAAAGATCATAACAGCGATTATCCTTCAAAGTCCCGTGCGACAACCCAGCCGCACAATTTCAGTAAATTCTTATTCCTGCTCGTTGCGCATTTCAGCTTTTTCCAAAGCGTCAGCCAATCGTCTTTCTTCATTGTAGTAACGGGCACGGTCCCAGAAATGTGGTCTTGCAATGCCCGTTGAGCGGTGGCGCCCGATGATCTTGCCATTGGCATCTTCACCGACAATTTCATACACGAAGAGATCCTGCGTGATGATCACATCACCCTCCATGCCGACAACTTCAGTGATGTGGGTGATGCGACGCGAGCCATCCCGCAGACGGGCAGCCTGCACAATCACATCGATGGAACCGCATACCATTTCCTTAATTGTCTTGGACGGAAGCGAGAAACCCCCCATGGTGATCATGGATTCCAGTCGCGACAGGGCTTCACGCGGACTGTTGGCGTGGAGCGTTCCCATTGAACCATCGTGACCTGTGTTCATGGCCTGTAAAAGGTCAAACGCCTCGGGTCCACGGACTTCGCCGACGATGATCCGTTCGGGTCGCATACGCAGGCAGTTCTTCACGAGATCGCGCATCGTGATTGAACCTTCACCCTCCAAATTCGGTGGACGCGTTTCAAGTCGCACGACATGCGGCTGCTGGAGCTGAAGTTCAGCAGCATCTTCACACGTGATGATGCGCTCATCATGATCGATGTGACCGGTCATGCAGTTCAACAGCGTGGTTTTTCCAGAACCCGTACCACCAGAAATCAACACGTTACAACGCACGCGACCGATGATTTCCAAAATGGTGGCGCCTTCCGGCGTAATGGAAGCAAACTTCACCAGATCATTGAGCTTCAAACGGTCTTTTTTGAATTTACGAATGGTCAATGCGGGACCATCAATGGCAAGCGGTGCGACAATGACGTTAACGCGCGAACCGTCTGGCAGCCGCGCGTCGCATATAGGACTTGCCTCATCAACGCGCCGGCCAATCTGGCTTACAATGCGTTGGCAAATATTCAGCAATTGCCCGTTGTCACGAAACCGGACACCGGTCTGCTGCATTTTGCCGCCGACTTCGATGAACGTCAGGTTGGCGCCGTTGACCATGATATCCGAGATATCATCGCGTGCGAGAAGTGGCTCGAGGGGGCCGTAGCCGAGCACATCGTTACAGATGTCTTCGAGCAATTCTTCCTGCTCGGCGATTGACATCACGACGTCCTTGAGTGTGATGATTTCGTTCACAATGTCGCGGATTTCGTCACGGGCCGCATCGCGGTCGAGCTGGCCCAGCTGCGTGAGATCAATGGCATCAATCAGCGCATTGAAAATTGTGCTTTTGATATCATAGTAATTCTCGGATTTGCGGCCGGATATGCCAGCTTCCACTTTATGGGATTTTGCTGCGGCTGGCGGAATACTTGTTGACCCGGGCCGTGCGGCTTGCCCGGAAAACTGGGCTCCTGCAGCAGCTGCATTCAAGTCAGGAATATGGCTTGGAATGACTGCGCCGCCTGCAAATGCATCGGTGCCGGGAGAAACGGGCTGGGGAACCGGAATTGCTGTTTTGTGTTGCGATCCAACGTCGCCTCTTTTGCCAAACATTATTTTTTCCTCAGCATTGGCAATTTCTGGAACAGGGATTGAAGCCCGCCTGACCTGGCAGTTTTCTCGGGCTTTTCATTGCCCACGAGAGAATTACTGAATGACAGCAACAGTTCTGACGACTTTGACTTGGGTGCCACTTCAAAAATCATTTTGCCATTGCTCTGTGCTGCCCCAAATGATTGGGGATCATGGGGAATGATAAGGGCTGGTGCCACTCCCACGGCCTTGGCAAAGTCTGCGGCAGGAATTTCCGGGCGCTTGGGAACCCCAAACTGATTTATGATCAGGCGCGGTGGCCTGTCATTGGTGCGCGAAGCCTTGAGAAGCTCGATAATATTTTTGGTATTGCGCAAGCTAGCCAGTTCTGGCGTTGCGGTGATAACGACTTCGTCGGCATTGAGGAGGGTATGCTTGATCCATGGCGTCCACATGTTTGGAACGTCAACAACCACGTTTGGAACACTGTTGCGGACAACATTTAGAATTGTTTCAATTGCATTGGCGTCAATCGTCATGTCACGATCTACACCTCCGGGTCCGCTGAGCAGGCTGAGCTTGTCACCCAGTTTGGTGAGCAACCGGTCAAGCAGCGTTGCATCGACGCGATCGGGCTGATTGAGTGCGTCGAGTATTCCACCTGATGCATCCTGATTGAAGTTCAGCCCGGCAGTGCCAAAGGCCAAGTCAAGGTCGGTAATTACAGTCTCGAGGCCGTTATTGTTTGACATTGACCAGGCAATATTGTGCGCCAGTGTGCTTGAACCCACACCGCCTTTTGCACCAACAAACGCTATGATGCGGCCAAGGGGAGCAGCCTTCGGATCGTGGAAGAGCCCGGCAATGGTTTCGATCAGTTGCATTTGGCCAATGGGGGCAACGAGATACTCGCTCACTCCCTGGCGAACGAGTTCACGATAGAGGATCACATCGTTCAAATGGCCAATGACGATGACTTTGGTGTTGGGCTGGCAAACCTGCGCAAGCTGCGACAGCTCGGCCAAGATGCCATCGCGCGAACTGTGCGACTCAACCACAAGCACATTTGGCGTGGGCTGGGAGTGATAGACCTGGACAGCGGCCAGAATACCGCCAAGCTGGATCGTTACATGGGCTTTGGCCATGCGCCTGTCCATGGCAGCTGATTGCAGCATCTCGGCGGTTTGCTGGTTATCGCAAAATGTGTGGATGTTGACACGCGGCACAAGTGCCACAGGAAACTCTGTGGCAAGCGGGGCTGGGTTGGTTTGTGTCGCTGTGTTGATCATTTTCTTGACCTATTCCAATTCTTTTGAGACGTCGTATCG
>JANMPF010000317.1:0-3617 GCA_031369725.1 Rhodobiaceae bacterium
ATCTAGGCAAAGGCTGCTGCCATCAATCGCTTGGTATAGTCCTCGCGGGGGTTTTCCAGTACCTCGTCAGGGGTGCCCTGCTCCACCACCTTGCCATCCTTCATCACAATAATATGGTCCGCCATGGCACGCACAACAGCCAAATCATGGCTGATGAAGAGGTAGGAAAGGTTATGGGCTTTCTGCAAATCACGCAGGAGGTCAATAATCTGCTTTTGCACTTGCCGGTCCAGGGCGGAAGTTGGCTCATCAAGAACCACCAGTCGCGGCTTCAAAATTATGGCACGGGCAATGGCGATGCGCTGGCGCTGGCCACCGGAAAATTCATGCGGGTAGCGATTGCGCAAGGCTGGATCAAGCTGGACTTCCTGCAGGGCCCGCACGGCACGCACATCGCGTTCCTTTGCGGTGATCGAGGGCTCGTGTACCAATAGACCTTCGGTCACAATTTGGCCTGCCGTCATGCGCGGGGACAGCGAACCAAAAGGATCCTGCAGCACCACCTGAATATGTTTTCGCAGAGGTCGCATTTCCTGCCGGTTCAGTTTTGTGATATCGTGCCCCTCAAATGCTATGGCACCTTCGCTTGGCAGCAGGCGTAGCAGCGCCCGCGCAAGGGTCGATTTTCCCGAACCTGACTCGCCAACGATGCCAATGGTCTGTCCCTGTTTCAAGGTGAGAGAAACATGATCAACAGCCTTCAAAAGCAGCGGCGGTCCCGACATGAACCCGCCGCCAATTTCAAAGGTTACCGAAATATTGGTGCCATCCAATATCTTCGGCGCCTTGGCTGCGGGTGGTTCCTTGTGGCCTGCAAGTTCAGCTTCGAGCAAGGCTTTTGTGTAGGGGTGCTTGGGCATTGAAAAAATGGTTTTTGTGTCACCTTCCTCCACCACTTCGCCGTCGCGCATCACGACAACGCGGCTGGCGATGCGTTTTACGATATTGAGATCATGGGTGATGAATATCATGCCCATTCCCAGACGTTTCTGCAGGCTTGCAATGAGTTCCAGGATTTCCGCCTGGATGGTAACGTCAAGTGCGGTTGTCGGCTCGTCAGCAATCAACAAATCGGGATCATTGGCAAGCGCCATGGCTATCATTACGCGCTGACGCTGGCCACCGGACATCTCGTGCGGGTATGATCCCATGCGTCTTTCGGGTTCTTGAATTTTTACCAGCTTCAACATGTCGATTGCGTGATTGCGAGCTTCCGCCGCACCGATCTTCTGGTGGTGCATGATGGGTTCGATCAACTGGTTGCCGATGGTATAGAGGGGGTCGAGCGAGGTCATCGGCTCCTGAAAAATCATAGTGATTTTGCGGCCACGAATATTGTTCAATTGGCTTTTGGACAGGGCAATCAAGTTGGCTCCGCGGTAATCGGCCACACCTTCGATCGTGCCATTTGAGGCAAGCAACCCCATGGCCCCCATCATCAGCTGGCTTTTGCCAGAACCGGATTCACCCACGATTGCAACGGTTTCGCCTGCCTTCACATCAAGGCTCACACCCTTTACCGCTGCAACATTGCCATCGAGGGTGCGGAAATTCACCTTGATGTTCCTGAGGGCAAGGATGCTGTTTTCCATGTCAGCGGTCCTTTGGATCAAGGGCATCACGCAAACCATCGCCGATAAAATTCAGGGCGAACAACGTTGTTGTGAGGAAGAAGGAAGGGAAAATCAGAAGCCAGGGGGCACCCTCCATGTTGCGCGAGCCCTGGCTGATCTGCACCCCCCAGCTTGACATGGGTTCCTGTACGCCAAGGCCGAGATAAGACAGGAAGCTTTCGAGAATGATGACTTGCGGAATGAGCAGCGTGACATAGATGATTATTGGTCCCAGCATGTTGGGTATGACATGACGCCACAAAATTCCGAAGTTTCCAACGCCCAGGGCTTCTGCGGCCTGCACATATTCCTGGCGTTTCAATGACAGCGTTTGGCCCCGCACGATGCGCGACATGTCAAGCCACAGAACAGCACCAATGGCTATGAACATCAGCATGAAATTCCGTCCGAAAAACACCACGAGCATGATGACAAAGAAAGTGAAGGGCAGTGAATAAAGAATATCCACTATGCGCATCATGATCTCGTCGGTCTTGCCGCCGATGAAGCCGGAGATGGCACCGTAAAATACGCCGATAAACACCGCCACAAATCCCGCCAACAGGCCAACAGCCAGCGAAATGCGGCCGGCAACAAGTGTTCGCGTGAGGAGATCGCGGCCGCTGGTGTCAGTGCCAAAGTAAAAATGCAGGTGTTGCACGGCGGCACTCATGGTCATGGTCAACCCATCGGCGGATTTGCTCTCAACCTTGCCGTCCTCAAAGGAATCCGAGCGGTCGAGATAGCGTGTTACCCGCTCATCAATGGGCTTGGCGGAAGTCACTGTCACAAACACGCGGCTGTCTTTTTCGCTCCATTCGACAAAATTCAAATGCGCCTTCCTGATAATATCCTTCATCTCCTGGTCAAGAGTTGCAGCCTTCGGATAAGGCTCGAAACTTGGTGGAACCCGCACATAGCTTGGATACTGGTTGGAAAAATCGTGATTCGTAAAACTTGGTCCAACGAGGCACAGCGACACGATGACCAGCAGGTAAGCCGCGCTGAACACGGCAGCCTTGTTGGCCTTCAGCCGCGCCCACGCATCTGCCCACAGAGAGCGTCCGACTGTTGCCGGTTCAATCATAGCGTACCCGTGGATCGACCACAGCATAGAGTACATCAACGATGAGATTGAACATGATGGTAAACACCGCGATCATCACAACGGTTCCCATCACCAGCGTGTAATCGCGGTTCAGGGCTGCATCAATGAAGTAGCGGCCAACACCGGGAATTTGGAAAATGGTTTCCACGATGATTGACCCCGTGAGCAGGCCCGCTGCTGCAGGACCCGCATAGGAAACGATCGGCAGCAACGCGCCACGCATGGCGTGGCGGACGATGACCGCGTAATCGGACAACCCCATGGCGCGGGCGGTGCGAATGTGATTGGCATGCAAGGATTCAATCATTGAGCCGCGCATGAGTCGGGCAACCGTTGCCAGCTGCGGGAGCGCCAAGGTAATGATCGGCCCGATCGAATTTACCCAAGCACCATTATTCCAGCCGCCAATTGGCAACACGTGCCATGTCAGGCCGAAAACCAGTTGTATGACTGGTGCAATCACGAATGTGGGGATGGTTGACCCTGCCGTTGCTGTGGCAATCACCATATAGTCAACGACCCGGTTCTGGCGAAGTGCTGCCACCACGCCAAAGGCGGAGCCAGCGACCAGAGACAAAAGCATTGCACATGAGCCGATGCGAATTGAGACCGGGAGTCCCACGCGGAAGAGTTCGGCTACTGAAAAATTGAGCAGAATATAACTTGGCCCCAGATCACCATGCACGAGGTTGCTGAGATAGCGCAGATACTGCATCCACACCGGTTCGTTCAAATGGAAGATGCGCTCGATGTTGACTTTGATTTCAGGCGGAATGCCACGCTCCATGTTGAACGGGCCGCCGGGTGCCACATGCATCAGGAAAAACGAGATGGTGACGATCAGGAACAGGGTTGGAATGGCAGTGAGTAACCGCCGCAAGATATAGCGAAGCATG
>JANMPF010000145.1:0-2405 GCA_031369725.1 Rhodobiaceae bacterium
GCCGTTCTTGAACGCTGAGGGACTGGTTCCGGCATTGACCACGGTGCGTTCATCCATTCGCGCAGCCGGAAGCCGGGTGGCGGAATTGCTGATAGGCATGATCAATGATGCGGAAAGCCCGGAACCCCATGAATTGTGGAACGTGGATTTGATTGTGCGCGGTTCAACCGGGCCAGCCAAGAGACGCTGATTTCAGAAGAGCCAGCGTGGTGCTTGGTCCAAAGGCGTTCAATAGGTCACGTTCTTGCTTGCCGCACATCAAATGGCCAATGCATGTGGTTTCTCTCAGCCTGTTCGTCGCAAAGAGCGGGCCTGGACTAGCCGCGGCCGATAAACGGCATTTTGGTGGCCATTACTGTGATAAACTGCACGTTGGAATCGAGGGATAGCGACGCCATGAATACGACTGTGCGAGCAACGTCGCCCACATCCATGGTGGGCTCTGGCGCAAAGCTGCCGTTGGCTTGCGGCATGCCCTCGTTCATCTTGGTGGCCATGCCGGCAGCGGCGTTGCCGATATCAATCTGGCCGCAGGCGATATCGTATTTGCGGCCATCGAGCGATGTTGATTTGGTAAGACCGGTAATGGCGTGCTTGGTTGAGGTATAGGGCGCTGAATTGGGACGTGGCACGTGGGCGGAGATGGAACCGTTGTTGATGATGCGGCCGCCTCTTGGGGTCTGGGCCTTCATCAGCTTGAAGGCTTCCTGGGTGCAGAGGAAGGGCCCGGTGAGATTGGTTGCCACCACACTTTGCCATTGCTCGAAGGTTAAATCTTCAAGGTTAATGGTGCCGGGTGCGCCGGTTCCGGCATTGTTGAAGAGCACATCGAGGCGGCCAAATTTTTCGCGTGTCCTGGCAAAAAGATTGGCTACGGACTTCTGATCAGTCACATCGGTTGCCACGGCAAGGGCATTCTTGCCGATTTCCCTGGCGACGGCTTCCAGAGCTTCCAGGCGGCGGCCAGCAAGCACTACTGCGTAACCATCTCCAGCCAATGCAATGGCGCATGCCTTGCCAATGCCAGAGCCTGCACCTGTAACCAATGCCACTTTCATCTTTTCAACGCCTTCCATGCGCCCACAAATTCGTTTGCCGCTTTTGCAACATCAGCAGCGGTGAAACCTTGCCTGTAAATATTGGAGCCGATGCCAAAGCCAGCGGTGCCAACATCAGTCCAGCTTTGCATGTTTGCCGGAGTGACACCACCTACGGCATAGATTTGCACATGCTTTGGCAAAACGGCGCGCCAAGCCTTCACCGTTACGGGGCTTGCCGCTTCGGCGGGAAATAATTTGAGATGGGTGGCCCCGGCCCGTATTGCAGCGAAGGCCTCTGTCGGGGTGAACACGCCAGGAAGCGGCTCCATGGCCAATTGGCGGGAGCGGGCAATCACCAACTCATTGCAATCGGGCGATACGCTGATTTGGCCGCCATGGGTTTTCAGGAGATTTACGTCCTGGACGCTGAGAACAGTTCCAGCGCCCACGACAAGTTTGCCTTTGAAGGCGTCAGCCATTTTCTTGATCGAGGCGAAGGGGTCTGGCGAGTTCAGCGGAATTTCCGCAATGGTGATACCTGCATTAACCAGGACCTCGCCCACGGCCTCAACTTCGCTGGTGGTAATGCCGCGCAGAATTGCGATAATGCCACATCGGGAAACGGCTTCGGTAAAAGTCATGGAACAATTCCTGCTGTCTGGGCAATTTTGCGAAGACCATGCACGGCCACATCGGGGTCGCTGAAGCGCGTTTTTAGTCCTGCATATTTCATGGCACTCACATAATGCTGGGCAAGTGCTGGAGAAGCCAGAATATTATAATGGGCAACACCAGCATGGCCGGCAGTGGCATGGGCGATTTCGGTGCCGATCACTTGACCTGAAAGATAGGAGCCAAGCTGGTCGGTTGGCATTTCATTGAAGAGGGCCAAGGTGCGGGTTGAGAAAATGCGGTGCAGGAATCCGCCCGCATCCTTGAGGCCGGCACGAACGCCACGCTCGAAAGCCGCTTCATAATAACTTTCACCTGTCATCAGGCGGCCAAGAATGGAATGGTTCTTGAGAACGGCAAAAACCTCGCCTGTCATGTAAGTGGCAAAACTTTTGATCTCGCTGTTTTCAACATTGATCCATTTACAGTGAGTGCCGGGGGTAATGAAATACTCTGTTCCGCCAGCGCTTGCCCCCATCACCTGGGTTTCCTCGCCGCGCATGACATCGGGGGTGCCGTTTGAGTCACGGGCACTTACGCCGGGCACGAAATGGATTTTGCGGCCACGCCTTGATGTGTGGGTGAGGAGACCCGTGGCGATGGACTTGAGATTTGCGGGGCAAGCCACATAGGGCAATTCGATCCAACCCTGCCTGCTGGTGATCATGCCGGATGCAAGGATAGGTGTTGATA
>JANMPF010000395.1:0-6478 GCA_031369725.1 Rhodobiaceae bacterium
GCCTTGAGCCTGCCTTTCTCGTGCAACGGCGGTCAAAGGAGGAGACGGAACTGCCTGCCGCACTGGCAAAGCTGGGCGTGTGCATCCGTCAGGGCTATCGGAGCGTCGAGCAAGCGGCGCTTGCCTACTACATGCGGAGCGAAAAGATGGGGCAGAGGGCCGCGTTGAGACAATTCAATGGCAATCCTCCAATTACTAGGAAGATGTTCTGTACTGCTTGTGACAACCATTTGGCTAGAGCGGCATGAGGTTTGACGGAATCGGAATTGGGATTCCCAAATCAGTTTTGTTGTGATTCAAACTGGCCACTGGATTGGAGGCCAGCATGTAATGACGAAGCCTTATCCGATGGAGCTGCGGGAACGAGCGGTGCGCTTTGTGAAAGCGGGCGAGAGCCGTCGTGCTGCGGCTAAGCGCCTCGGTATCAGCGTATCCTGTGTCGTGAAGTGGTTGGCCCGACACCGTGTGACGGGCAGCGTGAAGCCCGCCAAGATTGGCGGGCATGTGCCGCCAAAGATTGCAGGGGCACATCGGGACTGGGTTCTTGCACAAGTCAAAATCCGCGATGTGACACTTCAGGGACTTGCCGATGAGCTGGCGACACGTGGCCTGAAGGTGGATTACCGGACAATGTGGAACTTCGTCCACCGCGAGGGTCTCAGCTTCAAAAAAAACGGTACATGGAGCTGAACAATTAAGGCCGGACGTCGCTAGGCGCAGATATTGGTGGAAGAAATACCAGAACCGGATCGACACTTCGCGGCTGGTCTTTATTGATGAGACTTGGACCAAGACCAACATGGCACCGCTGCGGGGCTGGGGCGAGAAAGGTGAACGGCTTCAGGCCTTTGTGCCACATGGCCATTGGAAGACGATGACCTTCCTTGCCGCCTTACGCTCAGGCGGCATCACCGCACCGTGCGTGTTCGACGGCCCCATCAACGGGGCGAGCTTCCAGCTTTATGTCGAACAGTTCCTGTTACCCACACTCAAACCGGGTGACTTTGTCATCATGGACAATCTCGGCAGCCACAAAAGCGATGCCGTCAGGACCGCCATCGCATCAGTTGGCGCAAGGTTGCTCTTTCTGCCGCCCTATAGTCCTGATCTCAACCCCATCGAACAGGTCTTCTCCAAACTCAAGCACCTGCTCAGAAAAGCAAAGGAGCGAACCGTCGAAGCCACATCGCATCGCATCGGCTCACTCCTCAAAAACTTCACGCCAGATGAATGTTCAAACTACTTCGAAAACGCCGGATATTGTTCCGTGTAGAGTCATTCCGCTCTAGTGCCTTGGCCTTTGTCCCCGCTCTCGGTTCCTACCGCAAAACGCAAAAGGCACGCGCTGCCGTTGCCCGCAATGATCTCGTTGAAATGCGCATTGCAACGTCTGAATCGCGCGATCTTGCATGGCTGACATTTGGTTGGGGCGTGTTTGGCCTCGTCGCACTTGCTTTCATCTGTTTTATTCTCACCAATGATGCCGCCGTTGGAAAGACGTTTTTCCTGTTGCCTCTCATGGGTGCCAAATGGTGGCAGGTGACGAAATCATTTTTCTTCAATAATATTTTCATATTTGTAATCGCAGAGGCCCTGGTTTTGGTGTGGGGCCTGGTCGTGGCACTGGCGCGCATGATGCCCGGAAAGGCCGGCCAGCCCATTCGTGCCCTGGCCATAATATATTGTGACGTGTTTCGCGGGCTCCCTGCCGTGGTGACGCTTTACCTCATTGGTTTCGGATTGCCGATTTCTGGTCTGCCGGAACTCTTCGTGCCGAAAATCGTAGGCCTGTTCACTGATCTTTCAACCCTGTCGCCAATGGAATTGAAATCGGCCACGCGCATTCCGGTTATCTGGTGGTGTGTTTTGGCACTCACCCTGACCTATGGTGCCTATGTTGCCGAAGTTTACCGCTCCGGCATCGAAAGCATCCATTGGAGCCAGGTGTCGGCAGCGCGTTCCCTCGGCCTCTCCTACATGCAAACCATGCGTTATGTGGTGATACCGCAAGCCGTGCGCCGCATTATGGCGCCATTGCTCAATGACTTCATTGGACTGCAGAAGGATACAGCCCTGGTTCAGGTGGTGGGCGTCATCGACGCCTTCAACCAATCACGCATTATTGCGGCTAATGCCTTTAACCTTTCAGCCGTAACCATCGTCGCAATACTTTTCGTTTTGATTACAATTCCGCAAGCCCGCTTTGTTGACAAGCTTATAGAGCGCGACAACATCCGCACCAGGGCAGGAGGCTGACATGGCCTTTCTTGAAATGAAAGATGTGGCCAAGGAGTTTGGCTCGGCCAGGGTGTTGCGGGGGCTGAACCTGAATGTGGATGAACATCAGGTAGTATGCCTCATTGGTCCGTCGGGCTGTGGAAAATCAACCCTGTTGCGCTGCATCAATGGGCTGGAGAAAATCCAGGGTGGTGAAATCCGGCTAGAGAATGACCGGGTGTCGGGCCCTGGTATTGACGTAAACAGGTTGCGCCAACAGGTTGGCATCGTTTTTCAAAGTTTCAATCTGTTCCCCCATATGAGCGTGCTCGAAAATGTGACATTGGCGCCCACCAAGGTTTTGAAAATGGAGCAGGGGGCCGCCGAAGATCGGGCCATGGTTTTGCTGAAGCGCATCGGGCTGGAAGCTAAAGCTGGCGAGTTTCCTGACCGTTTGTCTGGCGGTCAGCAACAGCGTGTGGCCATCGTGCGGGCCCTGGCCATGGAACCCAGGCTCATGTTGCTGGATGAAATTACCTCAGCGCTTGATCCTGAACTGGTGGCCGAAGTGTTGAACATTGTGCGTGACCTTGCAGGCCAGGGCATGACCATGCTGCTCGCCACCCATGAAATGGGCTTTGCCAGGGAAGTGGCTTCCAAGGTGTGTTTTCTCTTCGAAGGCGTTGTGCATGAAGAAGGCCCGCCTGAACAGCTTTTTGGCGACCCGAAAGACGAGCGCACCAGGGCCTTTTTGAAGCGCATCATCGAGGCAGGGCGGCTCTAATATATTTTCTCCCATGGAACAAATCATGTCAGCCAACGTTCATGCTTGTGGCAAACAGGCTAAATTGGCCCATAGTTCTGCCGCATATAATCTTTAGAAACCCGTTCAGAACAACTGTTTCAGCGTGAAATTAGGCACGTTGAATTTTCCGGAGGCGACACATGAAGTTTACCCCACTTGCGACCAGTCTATTTGCACTTGCCCTCTTTGCCGCGCCGGTCTTGGCCGATGATGCGCCGGTTGTGTCGGACCAACCTGCGGTCGCACAACCAGCAGCATCCTCTGCCGAAGTTGCTGTCTCACAAATTCCACAGGAGGTTTTGGACCTTATCGCCGATACCCGTCCTTTGAGCGAGCTTTCGGTAGATGAATTGGTTTCGCGTGCAAAACTTGCCCGGCAATACGCAAAAATGGATGGATTGCCGCCAGCGATGCGTGAGCAGTTAAAGGAAATATCGCAATCGGCCAAAGTTGAAATTGCAAACCGCGATGCTGCAGCATCTCAGGCACAACAGCCAGCTGCACCGGCACCAGTACCAGCACCAGCCCCTGTAGTCGAGCAGCCGGCACCGGCACCAGCCCCTGTAGTCGAGCAGCCGGCACCGGCACCAGCCCCTGTAGTCGAGCAGCCTGCACCGGTAGCCCCTGTGGTTGCCCAGCCCGTGGAAACGCCAGCGCCGGCTGCAGCCGAGATCCCACAGGAAGTTCTGGCCCTCATTAATGATGGCAGGCCTGCAACTGAGCTAACTGTTGAGGAGCTTAATGCGCGCGCCAAACAGGCCCGCAAATTCGCAAAGATGGATAGTTTGCCGCAGGAAATGCGCGACCAGCTTGCAGGTCTTGCTGAAAGTGCCCACGCTGAATTTGTAGCCCGCCAGGCGCAAGCTGCCCCGGCAAAGCAGCCAGCCGTGGTGACTCCACCGGCCGTGGTAACTCCACCTGCTGCCGAACAACCAGTCGTGGCGGCAACACCTGCGCCGGCAGCAGCGCAGATTCCAGCAGATGTGGCAAGCCTTCTGGCTGACACCAGGCCACTGTCAGAACTCACGGTTGAAGAGCTCACGGCTCGTCTCAAATTTGCCCGTCAGTCGTCGCAGTCAGACAACGTCCCAGATGATGTCAAAGCCCAGCTTGCGGAGATCGCCAAAGCGGCGCGAGGTGAGTTGATGGTGCGTGACCAGCAGGCCACCCAAAAAGTGCCCGCCGCACCCGTCGACGCAGCCGTGCCGCCGCCACCACCGGCAGTTATCGAGGTTGCCCCAACTGCGCCATTGCCACCACCTCCGGCAGCAGTTGTTGAAGTGCCGGCAGCACCCGCTCCGTCACCAGCCGTGGCCCCAGTCGTCGTTGACAAGAGCCAGGCCCAGCAATTGGACGGCAATGCAGGTACCCCCGAGGCAGAGGCCAAGGCGAAGGCATTCCTCGATGACCCACGCCCCGCTGAAAAACTCAGTGACGAAGAATTGCGAACGCGCCTTGATGGCATTCGTGAGTTGATGGCGGGCAACGAACTTTCGCGTGATACTGAAAGGGCGCTCCGCCAGAAATTGAAAGCCGAGCGCGACATTTTGCGGAACCGGATTGCCATGGCAGAAGCCGCACCGCCAGTAGCACAGCCCGGCTCACCCCCGCCACCGCCGGCGTCAACCGCCCGACCACCACGTACGCCAAACATCGACATAAACCTTTCGTTTGAAGTTGTTTTGAATGACCGCAGGCCATCCGACCAGCTGCAGGACGATGAACTGCGCCGCCGATTGGAAGTTTATCGTCAGGCCACTTATGACCAGCGTTATCAAGAACAACAACGCGCCTACTGGCGTGCCGTAATGGAGCGCGATCAATACTTGCTGCAACAACGCTTGCTGCATGAACGTCGCCAACGCCAGGCAGAGCTGCAGGCGCAGTATGAGGCCGGCCAGGACTCCATCCAGCTTGATGATTCCCGCTATCAGCAAGACAATGGCCAGGAAGATGTCTATGCAGCTGAAGTCGACGACACTGAATTGCAGGACGTGCTGATCGCACCACCACGCAAGAAAATCACGCGCCGTTACACGGTGCAGGAAGTGGAAGCATCGCCTGATCTTCGTGCGGTTTTGCCACGCATCGAAATTGACACGGTGCATTTTGGCTTCAACGAAGCCTTTGTGCGCGCCGAAGAAGTGTCCAATCTTGATCGTTTGGCCCAAGTCATGGAGCGTATTTTAGTCGCCCATCCACGCGAGATCTTCCTGATTGAAGGCCATACCGATGCTGTAGGCTCCGATGCGGCAAATCTGGTTCTTTCACGCCAGCGCGCCGAAGCGATCAAGACGGCCCTGCAGACCTACTATGTAATTCCGGCCAAGAACCTGAGAACCGTGGGCTACGGCGAACGTTATTTGAAGATCCCAACGGCTGAAGCCGAACAGGAAAATCGCCGCGTCTCTGTCAGCCGGGCAACAGCGCTGATCGGCCAGGCCGAAGAATAGATATTACAGCACTTGCAAGTCCCTTGGGCCGCCTCTAAAAGGCGGCCCAATTCAATTTAACCAGCAGGAATATGACATGGCCACCGAGCGTACATTTTCGATCATCAAGCCCGACGCAACCCGTCGTAATTTGACCGGTGCCATCAACGCCAAGATCGAAGCTGCTGGACTTCGCATCGTTGCCCAAAAACGCGTGAAGTGGAAACTGGCCGATGCCAAGAAATTCTACGCCGTTCACGCCAAGCGCCCGTTCTTCAAGGATTTGGTCAAATTCATGGCATCCGGCCCCGTTGTTGTGCAGGTTCTGGAAGGCACCAATGCCGTGGCCGAATATCGCGAAATCATGGGTGCAACAAACCCTGCCGATGCAGCACCTGGCACCATCCGCAAGGATTTTGCCGAATCCATCGACGCCAATTCAGTGCACGGTTCAGACAGTGCCGAGAACGCCAGGAAGGAAATCAAGATGAACTTCAAGGCATCAGAAATCGTAGGCTAAAAAATGTGGGTCGCCCTTTACGTTGTTTGCATCGTTCTGGTGAACTGGACATTCATGGTCCTGGCACCGTGGTCGACGCCATTTGGCGACCTCTATATTGCCAACGTGATAGTGGGCGTAGTATTCGTCCTGCGTGATTATGCCCAGCGCGAAGTGGGCCACAAGATTCTGCTGGCAACCCTGCTTGCTGGTGGAATTACCTATCTTATGGTGGACCCCGCGATTGCCGTGGCCAGTATCACCGCCTTTGTGATTTCCGAAATGGCTGACTGGGCGATCTACTCTTTTACCAAGCGCCCGCTGCAGTCACGCATTTTGATTTCAAGCCTGGTATCAGTACCGCTTGATACATTGGCATTCCAGCACCTTGCCGGCTATTTGACCCCTGCGGCCTTCACCACCGAAGTTGTCAGCAAGGCGTTTGGTGTGGCCGTGGTCTGGTATCTGTTGAAACTGCGGGCAGGAACTGAACCTGCTGTCGCCCACTGACTTCCGGTAAACTGC